>NZ_JAKRNB010000014.1:0-53434 GCF_022347395.1 Corynebacterium sp. ACRPF | reverse complement strand
TTTTGGCCAGGCAGTGCAATTTTGGCCAAGATCAACTCGCCAAAGTCAACGATCTTGCCGAAGAAGACCACAACAAAGCCGACCAGGAAACAGGACGACCAGCCTTCTACGACAACGCTATCCCAACCGAGTACGAACACTCGATAGGAATCAGAAAAGGCCCCATGAAGTAACTAACCGTGTACCCGCCCGCGACACGCCGAGCGGACACACATTCTGCTACTTAACCCTCGAAGAAACCGGCACCCCAGAACAAAAAGCAACTGGAATGCCGGTTTGTTAACGATGTCGCGACTCATCTGTCAAACATGTCGCGACTCATGACATTTGTGCGCCCGGAGGGATTCGAACCCCCAACCTTCTGATCCGTAGTCAGATGCTCTATCCGTTGAGCTACGGGCGCAGACCGTTGGTAAGCAGTGCGTGTGCTCTGCTGTGCAACGAGAATTTACTATACCCACGGTCCGGAAAACTAACAAATCGCCTGTTCACCCGCCGTTCACCTGACGGAAACGGAGGCAATTAGGAAGCGATGAGGGCGGCAACTTCGGCGTCGGAAAGCAAGGCACCCTGAAGCGCCCTGAGGGTGGACCGGTGATCGAAGTCGATACCGATAAGGACAATTTCGGTACCGGGCGTCACATCATTTGCAGCCCAGAGCGAAGCGGGCAGGATTTGAAGGTTAGGCCCAGCCTGCTGCCAAGCGTGGGCGAGTTGAAGATCGGTATCGAGCCAGCAATACCCCTTAGAGCGCACCAGGCCGGTACTGGCACGAAGGGCGGCGAGCAGACGGTCGCGGTTAAAGGGGCGGTCGGCGCGGAAAACGACGGAGGAAATGCCATATTCCTCGGTTTCGGGCGTGTGCGGCTTAGCCAGCTCCTCGGCGTAGCCATGGTAAGTCGCGGCAGTGGCGGCGTCGTACAGGTGGGCATCAAGGACCAGCCGTGGGTCAATGGCACCATCGGTGACCATTACGACTCGAGCACGGGGGTTCATAGCGCGAACGGTCGCGATGACGCGTTCGGTTTCGGCAGCATCAACCAGATCGGTCTTGGTAACAAGGATGAGGTCAGCAAACTCGACTTGGTCCACGAGTAGGTCCGCCACGGTGCGATCATCGCTGGGTGTGGCCTCAATATTCTCGGACGCGAGGCTCTTGCCGCGACGCAGGTAATCAAGAAAGGTGGAAGCATCCACGAGAGAGACCATGGTGTCAATAGGGGCGACGTCGGCAAGCGTGGTGCCGTCCGCAAACTCCCATTCAAAGGTGGCGGCCACGGGCATAGGCTCGGAAATACCAGTGGACTCGATGACGATCTGATCGAAGCGGCCGGAGCGGGCCAGCTTACCTACGGATTCGATGAGATCTTCGCGCAGGGTGCAGCAGATACAGCCATTGGATAGCTCGACAAAGCGGTCCTCGCCGCGCTCGAGGTGCCCTTCGCCAGCAACGAGGGCGGCATCGATATTTACCTCGGAGAAGTCGTTGACGATGACGGCAAGCTTGCGCCCTTCGCGGTTGGCAAGCAGGTGGTTCAAGAGCGTGGTTTTTCCGCTGCCCAAAAATCCGGACAGTACAGTAACGGGTGTAGCCATTCCCTAATGGTAACGTTTTTCATTAGGGAATGGCTACGAAGCTCCTAATCTTAAATGGACAGGCCGAAGATTGGCACTGCCAGCAAGTACACCGTCAGCGTGATGAGGAAGATGCCGATGATATTGAGGCCAAGGCCACCCTTGATCATCTCGCCAATCTTGACGTAGCCAGAACCATAGGCAATGGCGTTCGGCGGGGTAGCGACAGGAAGCATGAATGCGCAGGTTGCCGCGAGGGCCACCGGGATGGTGAGGAGAAGGACGTTGATATCGCCATCGGCAGTAAGCCCCACGCCCACGGCAACACCACCCATAATCGGGATAAACGTAGCCGCCGTCGCGGTATTGGAGGTGATCTCCGTCAGGAAGAGCACCAGCGCAGCCACGGCAGAGACGATGAGGACAACCGGCAGGACGCTTAGCCCCTTGGCCATCTCACCAATCCACAGGGACAGGCCGGAGGAATTAAAGACCGAGGACAGCGACAGGCCGCCGCCGAAGAGCAGGAGGACGTCCCACGGCATTTCATTGGCCGTCTTCCAGTCCAGCAAACGGATGCGGCGCTGGTTATCCGCGGGCAGGATAAAGAGCAAGGTGCCGGCGGCGATACCCACGATGGCATCGTCATAATTCTCAAATTTCTTGAGGACCAAAGGCAGGGTAACCCAGGCTGCGGCGGCGAGGACAAAGATGATGCCGGTCATGATCTGAGGGCGGGTCCAGGGGCCGAGTGCCTTAATTTCGTCGTTAATGAGCTCGCGCCCGCCTGGAATATCCTTCATCTCCGGCTTGAAAATGGTGATAAGCAGGGCCCAGGCAATCAGCAAGAAGATCACGGCGAGCGGCACACCGACCGCCATCCACCGGCCGAAGCCGAGGGTCACGCCCCAGGTATCGACCATATATGCATTGAGGAAGGCATTCGGCGGGGTGCCGATGAGCGTACCCAGCGAACCGATGGAGGCGGAATACGCGATACCGAGCATCAGTGCCGTGGCAAACTTCTTTTGCTTATCCCAACCACCTACGGTTTCCGCGGTCAGCGCGAGCACCGAGGTACCGATCGGCAGCATCACCACTGCCGTGGCGGTATTAGATACCCACATGGACAAAAAGCCGGTAGCCAGCATGAATCCCAAGATCAGGCGCTTGGGCGAGGTGCCGATGATTTTCACCACGTATAGCGCTAGGCGGCGGTGCAGGTTCCAGCGCTGCAGGGCAAGCGCAATCAGGAAGCCACCCATGAACAAGAAAATGGTGGCGGACGCGTATGGGGCGCCTACTTCCTTAATCGTGCCCACCCCGGCGAGCGGGAAGATGACCAGCGGCAGCAGCGCGGTGGCGGCGAGCGGAATGGCCTCGGTCATCCACCACACGCCCATCAAAATGGTTACTGCGGCGACGGTGCGGATGGCACTAAGCGTGTACTCGGCTTCCGGATCTGCACCCGCGGAGCCCTGTACGGTCTCGATCGCATTCGAGGGAAAGATAAAGAAGACCAGTACGGCCAAACCCAAGCCGATGAAAAGGCCGATGAACTGGCGGCGCCACTCGCTGCGCGGCGCCACGGGGGCCTCGTCACCTTCGGTGTGGGCGGTAGATTCGTGAGTATGCGGGGTGGTCATACCGCGCGCTCCTTCACTTAGAGGGGATTGTGCTGTGGGTTATGCTCCGTATTTCCCAGTTTATTAGCTAGGCCGAGGCAGCAGACCGAAAGTTATCCAGTTCACTGCGAAGCATGCACTGACCATACAAAACATGTGACGCAGAAACCATATCCCGCCACACACAGTCACCCCCGCACCCCCGTAGAGCACACACTGCACCTGCCCGAAACCAGAAATGACCCCACCACTTCCCCACCCCCGAACCGTAGGGAGGCGCGCTAGATACCCAGCACGGTCTTGGCAATCAGGAAGTAGATAATCAGGCCCGTGGCATCGCAGAAGGTAGAGATGAAGGGGTTGGAAAAGACCGCCGGATCGGCGCCGATGGTCTTAGCCACGATGGGCATAAGCCCGCCAACGGTCGCGGAAATAGAACAGATCAAAAACAACGTCGAGCCAATGACGAGGCCGATGCTTAGGCCATAGACCAGGGTGGCCAGCGCCAGGCCGGCTAGTCCCAGCACAGCGCCGAGCAGCATGCCGACGCGCAGCTCGCGCCACATGACGGCGAGAAGGTCGCGCGTGCGGACGTCGCCCAGCGCCAAGGCACGCGTCACCGTGGTAGCCGCCTGGTTGCCGGTATTTCCACCGGTACCGGTCAGCAGCGGAATAAAGAGCGAGAGAACCACAGCTTTGGCCAGTGTGTCTTCAAAGGAATCCAGCACCTGCACCGTCAGCAGCGCAGAGACGGCCAGCACGAGCAGCCACACGATGCGCGAACGTACCAGCTTAAGCAGCGGCGTCGACAGGTACGGCTGCTGGAGAGCCTCTGTACCGCCGGCGCGAGCGGAGTCCTCGCTATCTTCTTCCTCCACGATATCGGTGGCATCGTCCCACGTCAGCAGGCCGACGAGGCGGTGCGAATCATCCACAATGGGCAACGCGAGGATATCCAATGGCAGGAACCAACGCGCGGTTTCCTCGGCATCAGCACCGGCACGAGCAAAGATGGGATCGTGCATAATATCGGCCATGGTCAAAGCGGCATCGGCGGTAAAAATTTCACGCAGGCTCACCACGCCCACCAGGCGCCGATCTTCGCGCGTGATGGGCACGGTATAGATGGTTTCTAGCTCATTCGCCGTCTCCCGCAGTTTAAATAGCGCGTCCTTAACGCTCATCTCTGGGTGGATTACGGGCACCTCGGGCGACATGCGGCGGCCCACCGACCCCTTGTCATAGCCCAACACCACGCCCGTGACATCGCGCTTGGATTGGGTCAGCGAGCGCAGCAGGCGATCCGCGATTTCTGCGGGCAGCTCATCCAGCAGGGCCACGCGGTCTTCCGGATCGAGCTCATCGAAGAACTCGTAAACATCGGCATTGCCCAGCTCATCAATGATATCGGCCTGATGTTTAGCATCCAGCGCATCGAACACCACAATGGATTTTCGCCGCGGCAATAGTCGCAAAGCCAAAGCCGCCCGGATGGCATTTTGCCGCTCGACGACGGCGATGAGCTCCTGCAGCGGCACCTTATCCAAAAGCTCTTGCAGGCGCGGGGCCTTTTGCGGATCGATGGCATCTTCTTGCTTCAGCCACGCCTCGACGATATCGCTAGCCTGCTTGGTGGTTTCCGCCATCGCCCTGTCTACCTTCCTTGCCCTTGGGTATTTATTCCCCCTGAGTATTATCCTCAGCCCATTTAGACTACGCCATGATGCAGGGAACTCCGCTAGCCGGCAACCTGCCGGTGACCGGTTACCGCAAGGTGCGGCCTATCCCCGTCCAACGTGAGGTTTCCGGTGAATTCTTCAGTAGCGCAGCAGGCCGGGTCATCGTCAGCATAGGCACGCCAGGTAACGGTGACCGTATCTTTGGTCCACTGCAGCTGCTGGATATGCCCACGCGCGGGTGGCATTCCCTCGCGTTCCCAATCATCCACCTTGGTGAGGTAATTCAGGTCGTTGTCATAGATCAGCAAGTTATCCGGCCACCCCGTACCGCCCTTATTACAGACGTAGGTAATAACGGCTTCGTCCCTGCCATCACCGTTGATATCCGCGTAGGCGCCCTTTGGCGTATCGTCCTGATTCCGTTTCAGGCCAGCCATCGCATGGGGGTAGCCGGCCTTCAGGTTTTCCGGCAAAAAGCCGCCTTCTAGGTTGCCAGCTTGGTTATCGCACAACGCCGGTACCCACAGGGAATCGAGGGCCTCTACCGGGATGATCTTATTTTTCCCGCCGCCCTCGGCGTCCTTGTCTGCATCGTTTTCATCTTTATCCGCTGCGGCTTCGGTGGTGGTTTCTTCTGCCGGGGAGTCCGTGGCCGAGGACTGAGACTCGGCCTCTGTATCGGAAGCGGCCGCCGCAGAGGAGCTCGGGGCAGTGCCGGTGAAATTCGGCTTATCCGCGGACTCGGTGGAGTCAGGGGAATTGGAACAGCCGCTCAAGGCGGCAACGGCGGTCGCCGCGAGGACGGCAAGAGGGAGAGATAGGGATTTAGGCATAGGCATAATATACAGCGCCGCGGCTTCCCAGGCCGGGTGAAAAACTAGAAGAAGAGCCCCCACAGCGCGAAGGCAGCCAGCAGGGAAACGAGCCCCGCGGTGCTCGCAAGGATGACGGCGTGAGGGAGGGAACGGTGGGTGGATAAGGCGGCGTCGACAAGCGCGGCACGCTGCCACACAGCCAAGGCCAACGCCACAACGCCGGCGGCCAGGAAGACCAGTGGCAAGAAGACGTGCACGCTTACCGCCCGCATTACCCCCAGCACCACCAAGGACAACGCCAGAAGGGTGCGCTGCCACGATAGGCGGGTGCGTTCGGGCTGCAGGCCGGGATCAAAAAGTGGGCTAGCCAAGGAACTCGCCCACTACAAGCGCGCCCGCTACCACCATGATCGCCACGACGAGCACCGGGATGGCAAAGCTAAAGGGCAACGGGCGTTCCTCGCGCATCGCGCGTTCGGACTGCTTCCAATGCACCCATGCCACGAGCGGCAGAATAATGGCGACGACCAGCATAAATACCGACACTGCAGAGCGCAATTCAGCCGGCAGGGGAACGTCAAAGGCCTCCAGCGCCACGCCACCAGCAATCAAAGCCAGGGAGGTGCGGATCCATGCCAAGAACGTGCGTTCATTAGCAAGCGTGAAACGCGGATCAGGGTCGGTGCCAACCGCGAACACCGAGCGGGGAAACCTCGAGTCACTCATGGGTACCACTTTATATTCATTTGCCATCCGCGTCGTGATAAGCCCGACGGTCTGTGTGTGGGCGCGAGTGGGTACCAGGCTTTCTGAATTAATCCGCTGCCGCGAGTTATAGTCGGGCACATGATTGAAGTTGCCGCCGTAGTTTTCCGTAATTCCTTTGGCCATGTCCTCACCGTGCGCAAGGAGTCTTCCACCAAGTTCCAGCTGCCCGGCGGCAAGCTAGAGGTCGGCGAAACCCCAGTACAGGCCGCGGCCCGCGAGGTCGCAGAGGAAATCGGCGTTGATGTCCGCCTCCCTGAGCTATCCCCACTCGGGACCTTCGATGCCCCGGCCGCCAACGAACCCGGCGAGACCGTGCGCGGACGCATCTTTACTTATCCGCGCCCCGTCCTTGCCCGCGCTGCCGCAGAAATTGCCGAAATCGCGTGGGTCGACCCCACCAACCCGGACCGCGAGCTCGCCCACCTCTTGCGCGACGAGGTCTTTCCCGCCTTGCGTCCCTAACCCCCGACCGGCTCTAAGGCGCTTTCTCGCTTCCTATTGCACCTCCTAGGAGGTTAACTTAAAGTTATTTTCATCAGGACTTATTGATGAAAGGACACCCCGCCATGCCGCAACCATCCACACCTGGGCCTATCACAACGATTTGTATCCTCGTCCTCGGAGTTATTAGCTCTGTTATCGCCATTCTCTTGGTGCCCGCCCTCTTCCACGAGGTCACTTCTTTGCGTGCTGCGGCATTTACCGGAAGCTTTATCTTCGGCACCGGCATGCTCGTGCTCTTCCGCCGCTGCGCCGCGTACCAGCGCTAATAGCAGAATTCTTAACCCTTAACCAGAGCTTTGCGCCGCCACCTGAAATGAGAAAATCCCGAGCTCGCACGCTCGGGATTAGATGGCGGAGATGAGAGGATTCGAACCTCCGGACCCCAGAAGGGTCAACTCCTTAGCAGGGAGCCCCATTCGGCCGCTCTGGCACATCTCCACGGTTCGCAAGGAACCTCGTTTGAGAATACCTGCCTGCCCCGCCGCTGCCAAACTAGCCCCCTGCTTTCGCGCCCGCAGCAAAGATGCAGGCCCTAAAGTGGGAGGCATGATTCGCCCAGACCTGAAAGCCATCCCCGCCTACGTCGCCGGTGCGCGCAACGATGACGCGCTCAAGCTCTCCTCTAATGAGGCGGCGCACCCGCCGCTGCCGGAGGCGGCCGCGGCCATGGCGGAGGCCGTGACGAAGGCCAACCGTTACCCGGATATTGCGGCCACCGCGCTGCGCGAGGACCTCGCCGCGCACCTGGGTGTGGAGTATGGACAGGTTGCGGTGGGCACCGGATCGTCCGCGCTGTGCCAACAGCTGGTGGAAATTGCCGCTACCCCTGGTGAAGAGGTCCTCTTCCCCTGGCGCTCCTTCGAGGCCTACCCCATCTTCGCCCAGGTAGTCGGCGCCCACCCCATCCCGGTTCCGCTAGGTGCAGACCAGCGCGTGGATCTGCCGGCAATGGCGCACAAGATTACAGACAAGACCCGGCTCATCTTCGTGTGCAATCCCAATAACCCGTCCGGCACCACGGTGACCAAGGAGGAGTTCGCCGCCTTCATGGATGCCGTGCCTGCCGACGTCCTCGTTGCCCTTGACGAGGCCTATATCGAATACAACCGCGCCACCAATATTCCGCTGGGTACGGAGCTGGTGGGCACCTATCCCAACCTGGTGTGCCTGCGCACCTTCTCAAAGGCTTATGGCCTGGCCGGGGTGCGCATCGGTTATGCCTTTGGCCCGGAAAATATTATTGAGGCCCTCAATAAGGTGGCTATCCCCTTCTCCGCCAGCACCGTGGCGCAGGTTGGCGCCCGCGCAGCCCTGGCAGCGCAGGATTCGCTGCGGGAGCGCACTGATGAGGCCGTCGCCCAGCGCGAGCGCCTAGAAGAAGCCTTGCAGGACTGGGGAGTGCCGCATTCCGAGGCAAACCATGTCTGGCTGCCGGCCGCGAATCTGGCCCGCCTTGGTACCCCGCAGGAGGTGGCCGCCCGCCTGGCCGATCGCGGCGTGCTCGTGCGCGCGTTTAGCGAAGGCATACGCATTACCGTGACCACCGAGGAAGAAACCGACACCCTACTGCAGGCGTGGAACGCAACCATAGGAGGCTAAATGCGCTCACTCATTAACTTTGCCCTGAACGTCTTTGCCATCGCGGTGGCGCTGTGGGCGGTAGTTGCCGTGATTCCCGGCATCACCATCACCCCGGCAGAGACCGGCAATTTCATCGCCATCGCCATCGTTTTCATCATTATTAATGCCGTGGTCATGCCGGTGCTGCGCGTCCTCGGCACGCCGCTGACCTGCCTGACGCTCGGGCTTTTCTCCCTCGTCATCAACGGCGCCGCGCTCATCATCGTGGAATGGGCGCTCAATTCCCTGGACCTGGGAATCGGCCACCTCGTCATCGACTCCTGGGGCGCCGCGATCATCGGCGCCATCGTGCTGTCCATAGTCAGCAGCGTCATCAACTTCTTTACTAGCCCGCTGCGGCAGCGCGATTAGCCGCCCGCAAACGGCGGCAGGACGTCCACCCGGGTAACGCCAGCCAGTGGGGAATCCATGGCGGTGTTCCCGGCGCCGTCGATAAGAAAGCTACAGCGCCCCAAGACCTCCTTCAGGCTCATGCCGGCCTCGGTGGTGCCGGTATGTTCCCTGCCCAGCTGTGCCACCAGATCACCCAAGGTGGCGGGGGCTTCTACCTGCTCAGAAGCCACGCCCGCAGCGGCGCGGGCGGCGGCGAAATAGTGAACGGTCAACATGCCCTCTACTATGCCCCGCACGCCCATGCCATGTCGAGACCGCGGGTAAACTAGCCGCCATGCGCACACCCGAGACTCACGCGCGCGAGGTCGCCGCGGCCCTGCCCGCACGCCAGGCGACCACCGTGCCCCTCACCCAGGCGCAGGATATGGTTCTGGCTGCGGATATCCACGCCGGCTTCCCCTCCCCTCGCTTTGATAACTCCCAGATGGATGGCTACGCCCTCCCGCAGTGTGCGGCTGGGACCTACCCGGTGGGCCCCACCATCGCGGCCGGCACTGAGCCCGCCCAGGTACTCGACAGTCCGCTTTCCAGCGCCTGCCCCATCATGACCGGCGCCAAGGTACCGGAAGGAACTGCAGCCATCGTGCCCATCGAGCGCTGCGAACCACAAGAATTCCTCGCTCCGGGCGGCCGCATTACCGTGCCAGAGACCTCGCCAGGCCAATTCATCCGCCGCACCGGCTCCGACTTGGAAGAAGGCGCCCTCCTCGCCGCCCGCGGCGATAAGCTCACGCCGGTGCGCTTGGCCGCCCTCGCCTCCCAAGGAATCGCCGAGGTAGAGGTCTACCGCCCCGCCCGCATCCTCATCTGCACCGGCGGCGCGGAAATCGGCCACGGCAGCGCCGCCATTCCGGATGCCAATGCGCCACTCTTGACGGCAATGGCCCAACGCGCCGGCATCGACGTCGCCGGCTATATCACTACCGACGATGACCCACAGGCCCTAGAGCGCGCTTTCACGGAGGCCATCGCGCAACACCACCCGGATGCCATCATTACCTCAGGCGGAATCTCCGCCGGGAAATTTGAAGTAGTCCGCCAGGTACTCGATGGCTGGTTCGGCCATGTGGACCAGCAACCCGGTGGCCCGCAGGGCATCGCCGCATTCGACGGCACGCCGGTAATCAGCCTGCCCGGAAACCCCATTTCCACCTTGGTAAGTTTCCGCCTCTTCGTCGCCCCTGCGCTCGGTTGGGCTCCGCGGCCTTTCCTCGTCCCCCTTGCCGCGGGCGTCGAGGGCCTCCCGCACAAGGACCAATTTCGCCGCGGGCGCGTCGATTCCCGCGCCCATATCCTCGGTGGTGCCAGCTCCCACCTGCTCGCCCAAGCGGCAGACGCCACCCATCTCATCCGCATTCCTGCCGGTCAACGCTTGGAAGAAGGCCAAGAAGTTGAGGTTTACCCACTATGAGTCCACAGCGCACCGCCATCGTCATCGTCGCCTCTACCCGCGCCGCCGCGGGCATCTACGACGACCGCTCCGGCCCCATCGCGGTGGACTTCTTGCGTCGCAAGGGCTTTGACTGCCCCGACGCGCGCATCGTCCCCGATGCCGATATTGCCGCCGCCGTTGCCGCCGCCTTTGCGGAAAAGCCCGCGGTCATCTTGACTTCTGGCGGCACTGGGCTGACACACGATGACCAGACGGTAGAGGCCGTAGCACCACACATCACCCGCGAGCTTCCTGGCATCGCGGTCGCCTTCTGGCAGAAGGGATTGGAAAGCGTGCCCACCGCGGTGGCCTCCCGCGCCATCGCCGGCGTCAATGACTCCACCTTTGCCATGACTCTTCCCGGTTCTACCGGCGGGGTAAAAGACGGCTGCGCGGTTTTGGAAGAATTGATCGTTCCGATCGTCGATATGTTAGAAGGAAAACATGAGCACTGATCCCTCCTATGTGGCCGAGCAAACCGGCCGCACCATTGGCACGCTGCTGAGTGATCAACCCCTTGAATCCCTCCTTGCCGCTGCCAAAGAAGAGGCCGCCACGGCCGCCATGGGTGCTGTAGTCACGTTTGAAGGGGTTGTGCGCGATCACGATGGCGGCCGGCCGAATGTCACCCTGCTTTCCTATAGCGCCCACCCATCCGCGCCAGAGAAGCTGCAAGACGTCACCGATTCCGTCGCAGCCAACCACCCTGTGCGCCTGTGGGCCGCCCACCGCACGGGGGATCTCAAGGTCGGCGACCTCGCCTTTGCCGTAGTAGCTGCCGCCGCGCACCGCGGCGATGCATTCCGTGCCGCCGAGGAATGCGCCGATCGCGTCAAGGCAGAGGTCCCCATCTGGAAGGAGCAAAGCCACGGCGATGGCTCCACCAATTGGGTGGGCCTGGAATGAGCATCCGCTATGCCCGCCAGGAAGCGCTCTGGGGCGAGGACGGTCAGCGCAAGCTCAGCGGCGCCCACGTAGCGGTCATCGGTGCCGGCGGCCTGGGCTCCCCGGCCCTGCTCTACCTCGCCGGAGCGGGTGTGGGCCGCATTTCGCTTTTCGACGACGACGTGGTCTCCCCCTCCAACCTGCACCGCCAAGTCATCCACACCACCGCCGCCATCGGCGCACCGAAGACGGAGTCCGCCGCGGCCGCCGTTCACGCGCTTAATCCGGAGGTGAATATCACCTGCTACGGCCGCCTCGAATCAGCGACGGCGCTGAAAGAATTGCGCGGCTGCGATCTGATCCTCGACGGCACCGATAACTTCGACGCGCGCTACCTCAGCTCCTGGGCTGCCCACGAGCTCGGCATCCCGCACGTATGGGCCTCCATCCTGGGCTTCGATGCCCAACTCAGCGTTTTCTGGTCCGGCCACGGCCCCGTCTACGAGGATGTCTTTCCTACAGCTCCCGCACCCGGCGAGGTTCCTTCCTGCTCGCAGGCCGGAGTCCTAGGCCCAGTGGTCGGCGTTGTCGGCTCAGCGATGGCGCTCGAAGCCCTCAAACTCATCACCGGCGTGGGCACCCCACTCATCGGCACGCTCGGCTACTTCGACGCCCTATCGGGTACCTGGGAATACATTCCCCTCCAGCCCACCGGCGCACAACCAACCCAGCCTGCCGACGCCCCCGAGGTCCGCGAGGTTCCCCCGCACGCCCCGCTTATCGACGTCCGCACCTCCCCCGAGCGTGCCCAATCCGCGATCCCCAATTCCGCACACTTTGAGCTCGACCGCATCCTCGCCGGCGAAAACCCCGACATCGAACCAGATGCTGCGGCCGTTATTTATTGCGCCAGCGGCATCCGCTCCGCCCAAGCCGTCGATGTCCTCCGCAAACGCGGCTTCCCCCACGTCGTCTCCTTGCGCGGCGGCATCAATTCCTGGCTCGAGCAGCAGTAACCGAATGCCCCTTGGCAAGACCGCAGCCTAACGGTCGATTTTGGTCTTATGCTCCTTATTTCGCGCAAAAAGGAACCAGACAAGTGGCCCGAGGAACGGGTAGGCAAATGCCGCCATCACCAGCAATACCTTGACGCCAACGCTATATCCCGAACGGATGATGGAAATGAGAGAGGCCAACCAAAAGACCAACAGCCCAATAACGATGACGGCTCCTAGCCCGCTCCATAGCCAGTCATACGATGCCGGTATCTGGTCCTCTGCCAAGTAGGAAATGTAATTTGTCATAGTCGCCTCGACGTTAACGGTGTTTGAAAGTCCGTACCTCAAGGTAGGAGCTCCATGTAAACGCTGTCTGGCCGTGGACTTAATTTTCACTGTCACCCAGCACATCCGCCTAAAACGTGAGTAGGCACCCTACCGAATCGGTAGGGTGCCTTAATACTGCACTCTCTCACTCAGAAGCTATAAGCTTCTATGCTCCTTTAATTTAGAAAGGAAGCTTAGGCAGCTGCGGAGACGGCGGGATTTGAACCCGCGGAGGTATTACCTCGCCGGTTTTCAAGACCGGTGCATTCGGCCGCTCTGCCACGTCTCCACGTTGTATTTCATAAACGCTCTTCGCGCCTACGAAGCAACTTAGCCAGTGTACTAAATAGATAGCCCGGTTTCCCAAAAAGCCACCTGCAGCACTGAATGTCACCGTAGGATACTCCGAATTTCGTGGCACAGGACACACAAGGTTCGTTAGATTGGGCCCATGACTAAAACACACATGAAGGCCATCGTTCAGACCGACCCGCAGGATCGTCGGTCCTTAGAGCTCCACGAAGTCGCTGTCCCACAGCTGCGTCCAGGCGAAGTGCTTGTGAAGGTGCAGGCGGCAGGCGTTAACCGCGGCGATATCCTTCAGACGATGGGTGCCTATCCGCCGCCACCGGGGGCATCGGAAATCTTGGGCTTAGAAGCCGCAGGCACCATCGCGGATGCTGGTGATACCGATTGGGAGGTGGGCACCGAGGTGGGCTGCCTGCTCGCGGGTGGTGGCTACGCCGAATACGTTGCGGTTCCGCAGGGCCAGCTGCTTCCCGTGCCCAAGGGGTTGAGCGTTGAGGAAACTGCAGCGGTGGTTGAGGTCGGATGCACCGTGTGGTCCAATCTGGGCATTGAGGCGGGCCTTCACGAGGGCCAGCGCGTCCTCATCCATGGCGGAGGCGGCGGCATTGGCACTTTTGCCATTCAGGTAGCCAAGGCCCTCGGCGCAGAGGTGGCGGTTACGGCCGGGTCGCAGGAGAAGTTGGAGCGTTGCCGCGAGCTGGGTGCCGATATTCTCATCGACTATAAGGAGCAGGACTTCGTAGAAGAGTTGAAGGGAAGCTGCGATGTCATTTTGGACATCATCGGCGCGAAATATCTGGAAAAGAATATGAAGTGCCTGGCTAAGGACGGCAAGCTCATCATCATTGGCATGCAAGGCGGTACCAAGGCGGAAATCAACTTGGGCGCCATGCTGCCCAAGCGCCTGACCATCCAGGGCACGACGCTGCGCGCCCGCGACTTAGAAGACAAGGCACAGATTGTGGCGGGCACGGTAGAAAATATATGGCCCATGCTGGAAGACGGCCGCGTAAAGCACGCGCTGCATGCTACTTACCCGCTTGCCGACGCCGCCCAGGCCCACACCGCCCTAGACAGCGGCGAGGTCACCGGCACCTTGGTGCTTAACGTTTAGGCCAGCGAGGCTACGACGCGGATGAGATGCTCGACGTCGTGATGGGTGTTGAAGGGGCCGAGCGCAACGGTAACGGCACCGCCAATTTCTTCCACGCCCATCTCCGTGAGCAACGGGGTCTGCGGGGCAAGCGTGGTAACAAGGCCGTTATCAAAGAGGCGCTTGTACACGGTCTCGGCCGGAACACCCTTTACTGCGAAGGTGAGGCGCGGCAGGCGATCGTCGGAGGCGCCCGCGGCTGCTTCCCCGGTCACGCCAAGAATATGCACGGCGGGCAGGGTACTCAAGAAGGAATAGAGGTCAGCGCGCAGATCCTCCAGGTAGTCGCTGAGCGCATCCATGGAGGTGCGCAGGCGCTTGCGGCGCGAGCCGCTCTCCCCACCGGCGAGGGCGGCCAGATGGTCCACGAGCGGTCCGACGCCGCCGGCCAAGCCAGAGGAAATGGGTGTTTCCAGCTTGCGAGAACCCTTGCCGGTATGCACCGGATCGAGGGCGTCGAGGCGGCGGAACATGCGGGTATCGCGGAAGACAAGCGCCGCTAGCTGCGGTCCGCCCAGCAGCCCCAGGTCGAGGCCCAAGATATCGGCGCCGAGATCATCAAAGTTGATGGGGCGGTAGGGAGCGATCGCGGAGACGTCGAGAAGCGTCCAGGCGCGGGAGCGCTCATGGACGGTGTCAATGATCTCGGCGGCCGGGGATACCGTGCCCAAAAGCTCGTGCGCGGCGGAGAAGGCAACGAGGCGCGTGGAGCCATCGACAAGCTCGGCAAATTGGAAACCTGGCAGCTCACCCGTGCCCAAGTCTGGCTGGGCCCACCGGGTTTCTGCCTTGACCTCAGAAAACGCCGAGTACAAAGACGGTGGATCCAGCTTGGAGAGCACCACCGAGGAATTGCTACCCAATAGCGGACGGGCCGCGTGCGCCAAGGACTGGTACAACACGGGCAAGGACGGGCCAAGAACTACGCGGTCTGCCTTGGACCCGGTCAGATCCGCTACAGCCATGCGTGCGGCGGTGTAATTCCCATCGCCTTCCAAACGGCCCGGCGCGGGCGTGGCAGAGTGGGCGCCGCCTGGGCCCTCCTGGGTGGCCACCGCGGTGGACATCCGGAAAGAGCGCGCCACGCCGGAGGCGACGCGCTCAGAAATTTGAGGCACCGCGTGCGCGTTGAGGTAAGTCCAACCATCAGATAGCCCGGTGTATAAACCGCGCACACTGAATACGTCGTAGTGTGCCGAAGCTCCTGCTGGCATTACGGTCCCCTTCTTTATCGCGCTAGGCATCGCCACACAGTGGCGGTCGGTTCCCTACTGTATACGCGTTTGGCCCAAGTTTCCCAAATTTGAATTTTCGCTGGATACCGCTGTTTTCGCAGGCCGGCGGCGTGTAGTTCCCGTTTGCCCAGCCCGCGCGCTAGGGTGTTGAGCGTGCAAGATAACAATCAACTGCGCGCTGATATCGCCCGCATGACCTCCCAGCCAGACGGCGAGGCCACCCCAGCGTCCCAGTCCGAGACCCTCAAGGCCGCCTTCGCGGACCTGGCGCAGGGTGCACAGCAGCGCGAGCTGTGGTTCAAACTGGGCATTCAAGATATTAAGCAGCGCTACCGCCGCTCTGTCCTGGGCCCGTTTTGGATCACCATCGCCACCGGCGTGATGGCCCTTGCCTTGGGCCTGTTGTATTCCATGCTCTTCCAGATTCCCGTCGCGGAGTTCCTCCCCCACGTCACCGTGGGCCTTATTATGTGGACCTTCATCTCGGGTTGCATCAAGGAAGGCTCCACCGTCTTCATTGACAACGAGGGCTTGATTAAACAGCTCCCCGCCCCGCTGTCGGTGCACGTTTACCGCTTGGTGTGGCGCCAGACGCTGTTTTTGGGCCATAACCTCATCATCTGGTTGCTGCTTATCCTTATCTTCCCGCGCAACTTGGGATGGGAGTTCTTCCTCTTCCTCCCAGGTCTGGCCTTGTTGTTGGTCAACGGCGTGTGGGTCACGATGTTCTTTGGCATCATCGCTACCCGCTTCCGTGACGTCGCTCCACTGCTAGAAGCACTGACCCAGCTGCTGTTTTACGTCACCCCGATTGTGTGGATGACCAATACCTTGAAGGACCAGGGCGGGGCGGTGTCCAGCCGCGCCCGCATCGCGGAAATCAACCCGCTCTACCACTACCTAGAAATCGTCCGTGCGCCCATGATCGGTGAGCCGGTGGCCGCCTACCACTGGTGGATCGTCATCGGCTGCACCGTTCTCGGCCTGCTCATCGCCGGCTTGGTCATGCGCAAGTGGCGCTTCCGCGTCAGCTACTGGGTTTAAGCCCACGCCCTGCACTTCCTGAGATTCCTCGAAAGGATACAGACTGATGGTCTCGATTGATACGTATAACGCGTGCGTGGACTTTCCCATCTTTGATGCCAAATCCCGCTCGCTCAAGAAGGCCATGCTTTCTTCCGCCGGCGGCGCCATTGGCAAAAATGCCCAGAACACCGTCGTGGTGGAGGCGCTGAAGGATATTAACCTGCACCTGCGCGAGGGCGACCGCGTGGGTTTGGTGGGCCATAACGGCGCCGGCAAGTCCACCTTGCTGCGCCTTTTGTCTGGCATTTACGAGCCCACCCGGGGTTCTGCCGATGTGCGCGGCCGCGTGGCTCCCGTCTTTGATTTGGGCGTGGGCATGGACCCAGAGGTCTCTGGCTACGACAACATCATTATCCGCGGCCTCTTTTTGGGCCAGTCCATCAAGCAGATGAAAAAGAAGATGGATGAGATTGCGGAATTTTCTGAGCTGGGTGATTATCTCTCCATGCCACTGCGTACCTATTCCACCGGTATGCGCGTGCGCTTGGCGCTTGGCGTGGTGACGTCCATTGAGCCGGAAATCCTGCTGTTGGATGAGGGCATCGGCGCTGTCGACGCCGCTTTCATGGCCAAGGCCCGTGTACGCCTGCAAGAGCTGGTGAAGCGCTCCGGCATCCTGGTCTTTGCCTCCCACTCCAATGATTTTTTGGCGCAGCTGTGTAATACCGCGCTGTGGATCGACCACGGCGAAATCCGCTCGGTGGGCGAGGTTTCCGAGGTCGTGGGTGAATACGAAGGCCCTGAGGTGGGCGAGTATGTGCGCGACCTGCGCGAGCGTTTTGAAAATGAGGACACCAGCGGCAACTAGCGGAGCATATGCAGAAGTTGGTCCCCTACACCGGTTACCTCCAGCTGCAAGCCATCCGGCCGGTGATAGTCCGCGGCGCTAAGGCGCGCGCTGACCACCGGCCGGTTAATCTTTTCTGGGCCGGCAGGCTCTTCCTTTTTCTCGGTACTTATGCGGTAGCCCATCTTCTCACTCACCCGGGCCGAGGCACGGTTGGTTTCTATCCAACAGGTGTGCAGCAAATGCGCATCGAGGTGTGAGAAGGAAAACTCGGCCACCGCCTGGCGGATAAGCGTGCCATAGCCTTGGCCTTGGAAGCGGTGCAGTACCCATGATGCGGTCTGCACTTCCCGCGCGGCCGCAAAGTTTTCGGCCGATAGGTCCACCACCCCCACCAGTTCTTGGGTTTCTGCGTCGCGGGCAATGAAATCCAGGGTCCAATTGTTGGCGCGCAACCTCGCCCGGTGCTCCCACCGATGCTGCGCCATGGCAGCGGGGGTATTCATCTTTTCATCAAAGAGCCAGGGAAAGGCATGTTCGGGAATGTCGGTGCCATAAATATCTGCCGCACACACTGTGGCCACGCACGCGATGTCATCATCGCGCATGACGCGCAGGTCGACTCCACGGCCTGTGTCATCGCAGGCTCGAATAGTCACCGCAAAAGGCGGCCAGATACTTTCCATACACTTCACAGTATCCACAAAGCTGCGGTCATATCAGTTTTCGCTTCACCCACACGGAGTGTTTCTGCGCTGGTCCCCTACCCCGGTGGCAAGATGGAGCTCATGACTGCCACCCTGACTTCCACCGGTTCCACCGCCGCCGTGATTGTTACCCATCAGCGCGCCGAGCTACTGCGGGCCTCGCTTGAACAGGTAGTCCACCAAACCCACCCCGTGCAGTGGGTAGTCGTGGTGGATAATGGCGCGGAAGATGCGGTGCGCGAACTCGTCGAATCCATGGCGGGTGACCGGGGCGTCTACGTACCTTCGGAAACCAACCTGGGCGGCGCTGGCGGCTTTGCACTGGGCTTTCTCACCGCCCTTTCCTTGGGCGCCGATGCCGTGTGGTGCGCCGATGATGATGGCCGCCCCGCCGATCACACGGTACTAGCGGAGCTGTATCGAGTGGCCGAAGCCAACCGCCTGCATGAGGTCTCCCCGGCAGTATGCAATATTAACGATCCCGGCCGCCTCGCCTTCCCCCTGCGCCAGGGGCTGGTATGGCGCCGCCGGATGGACGAATTGGAAGGCGATTTCCTGCCCGGCATCGCCTCGCTTTTTAACGGTGCGCTGATTTCCGCCGCGGCCATGGAAATCATTGGCGTGCCGGACTACCGCCTGTTTATCCGCGGCGATGAGGTGGAATACCACCGCCGGCTGGCCAACTCCGGACTCTCCTTCGGCACGGCGCTGACCACCAGCTACCTACACCCGGACGGATCGGATGAATTCAAACCCATCCTGGGCGGCAAGATGCATACCCAGTACCCAGAAGGTGAGTTCAAGCGCTTTTTCACCTACCGCAATCGCGGTTACCTGCTGTGGCAGCGCGGCATGCGCAAGCTACTGCCGCAGGAATTTGCCCGCTTTGGCTGGTTCTTCTTGGTCCAGCGCCACGACCCGGCCGGCTTTATCGAATGGCTAAAGCTCCACAACCGCGGGCGACAAGAAGATTTCCGCCGCCCTAACCAGGGCTAGGACGGATCCTGCTTGGCGACGACCCTGACCCCCGCCTTCCTAAAAATAATCCAGCGTTGCACCGCAAAGTTCACCACGGTCGCGGTGCCCTGCGAGATAGCAAAGGCCACCACGAGGGAAAGGGTCGAGTTCCACTCCCAGTGGACGTCGAAAAGCTCAAAAAGGAACTTGTAGGCCACCATATTGACCACGAAGGTCACGCCGTAGGTGGCAAGGACGCCAGCGAAGCGCACCGCGGTGGCTTCGGCCTGGAAGGTCCAGCGGCGATTGAGTAGATAGGCCGCCCAAGTACCAATAATAAAGCCCACCGCACGGGCGGGGTCGGCGCTAAGCAGGCCGAAGCCGATCTGCAGGAGCCAGGTTAAGGAGACGTCGATAAGCGCGGCAAGCGCCCCCGTCACCGCGAATTTGGCGCTTTGCGCGCGCAGGCTGGTCGAGCGCGAAGCCCGCTGGGCCGCGCCGCGCCACGTCCGTGGGGAGGCTGCTGCCATCTATTTTTCCTTAAAAATAAAGGCCCTTTGAATGGCAAAGTTGGTCACCGTGGCCACGCCTTGGGCGATGACGAAGGCGATGGTGTCTTTCACCGCCCCCTCAAAGCCGAGGGCCATAAGCGGCTCATTGAGCACCCAGTACAGGAAGTTTTGAACCGCAAAGGTCGAGGCGTACAAGATGCCCACGGTCGCGGCCGTGCGGCCAGATACCTTGGCCCCAAAGGTCCACCGCGCATTGGCTAGGTAGGCGGCGATGGTGCCAAAGACCCAACCGATGGCCTTGGCGGCGGAACGGTGCAGCCCCAGATAGGTCAATAGCAGCGTGAGACCATAGTCAATGGCGGCGGTAAATACGCCCACGGAAATAAAACGCACCAGCTGGGTATGCAGCGAGGTGGACGAGGGCTTTACTTCTACGGCGTTGTCAGCGGAATTAGTCACGAGTGAGTAGCCTACCCGCGCAAGAGCGCTCGGTACATGTCCAACCGATCCACCGGCGCGGCGGATTCAGCGCCATAGGCGCCTATCCCGGCCAATTGCTGCAACGACGCCGCACACAGTTCCCGCACGTCGGCGCCGGAGAGCGCCGTGCCATCGTCATTGACCCAGCCGAGCGCATCCATAGTGGTCTCCACGACGGAATCGGTCAGCTCCGCGCCACCCATGCAGGATAGGGCGAGCGCCATGGACCAAAAGGCGTCTTTGCCTTCATGGGTCACCTCGCGCGGCAGGCTGGCGAGCACGCGGGAAGTATGCGGTGTGAGGTCGGTTTCCCTGCCCAGGTCCATCGCTTGCAGCAGTGGGACGAAGTCATAGAGTTTGGTGCGCTCAATCAAATCGCGCACGGGGGACGATACCGCGGAAAAGACTTCATCGGTAACCTCTTGCCCGGTCAATTCGCGGTTGACGCTGGTCAGCTCAAAGGGCTGAAAGAGCGATCCGGAGCCGCCCACGCACAGCGCCTCTGGGGTGCCATTATCGCGGGGATAAATCTCGGCTACTACCAGCTCGAAGTCCCACAGTCCCCAGGCGAAGTCGATTTGATCGCCCTCGCGCCACAGGAATTCGGAGGCCTGGCGCTCCGGATCGATGCGCGGGCCACGGGCTTCGGTGTGTTCATAAAAGTGCCAGGGAGATTCCTCCTCCGGCAGGCCAAAGCAGATGCGCAGTACGCGGTGCAGCTCGGTGAAGGTCAGGGCATCGCTAAAACCGATCTGGCGGTGCACCTCGCCATCGGCGCGAATATTCGCGGCTTGGCAGATGATGGTGAGGGGCTCGCGCTTGAGGGATACCACGCTATCGGCGCGTTTGGCCCGCGCCTGTGCGATATCGGTGACCCCTGCGTTCATGAGCCCCACCATACGCAAGTTTTAGGAAGCTAGTTTTGCAATATCCCGTGCTTCTAGCTCACTAATGAGGAACGTCAGCGCCGCACCAATGGCACCCAAGAGGGTCCACGGCCGCTTGGCACCGCGCTTGCGCAGGAACTTCACCATGCGGCGGGAAAGGGCAACGTTCATCCACCCGCCCAGGATGAGCAGCAGCACCACTGCAGCAAAAATGGCCCAGGGCTTGAGTCCCTGGTCTGCATCTTCCTGCGGCGCGCGCGGCTCATCGCCGTCTTGCTCCGCGTGCGCGTTGGTGTAGGCCACCAAGGCGCCAAAGCCAAAGAAAGACAAGGTATAGGCAGTAATCAACCCGCCCTTCGACTTAATCCAATCCGGATAAGAGGTCGCGATACCCACAGCAGCGGCCTGGGTAATGCGGCCCGCCAGGGTGTCATCGAGGGCGTAGTTGTCTTGGCGCTGATCTTGCGTCTCGTGGTTGTTGGTCATAGCGACCACTTTAAGCGGCGGTAAGCTAATGCGCATGTACTCGGATAAGACAGAGCATATGACGCCGGCCCAGCAGGCGGCTCAGGATGTGCGTGAAGAAGACGATAAGCGCCACGGCCACTTCGAGGCCACGGAACACACCGAGGTGCCGTTGAGTCCTTTCATGACTCGCCTAATGGCAGAGGAATTGCCCATGCTGGATTCCTCCTCGCGCGCTCGTGTCTATGACCTTTTGCGGGAGTACGATGGCCCGACTATTGAATCTCAGGAAGAGCTGCCGGAGGAAATCCGCGCGCTTATGGATCTATAAACGGACACATTCGGGCAGTACAAGCGTCCGTTTTGTTCTGAATATCACTCGCGTCACTCCGTCCACCCTCGTGTGAGCTAGGTAGGCTAGGGAGGCGACACAAATCCGTCGAGCAAAGAGTAAGAGATGGAATTACATACCACTGAAAAGTCCCTGCACGGCTGGGGCCGCACCGCCCCGACGACCGCCCATGTTCTCGCCACCGAAGACGTGGACGTCATCAAGAAGGCCGTGGCCCAAGTTGCAGAAGATAACTCGGATAAACCCGCCCATCTGCGCCGTGGCGTCATCGCCCGCGGTATGGGCCGCTCCTACGGTGACCCCGCCCAAAATGGCGGCGGCCTGGTCATCGACATGCAAAAACTCAATAAGATCCACTCCATCGACCCGGAGTCCGCTCTGGTGGACGTCGATGGCGGCGTCACCCTGGACCAATTGATGAAGGCTGCCTTGCCGTACGGCCTGTGGGTTCCGGTTCTGCCGGGTACCCGCCAGGTCACCATCGGTGGCGCAATCGGCCCGGATATTCACGGCAAGAACCACCACTCCGCCGGTTCCTTTGGTGACCACGTGGTCTCCATGGAGTTGCTCGTGGCCGATGGCCGCGTACTGCACCTGACCCCGGAAGGCTCCGAGGATGACCCGAGCGGCGACCTCTTCTGGGCCACCGTCGGCGGCATGGGCCTGACCGGCATCATCTTGCGCGCCACCATCCGCATGACCAAGACGGAGACCGCTTACTTCATCGCGGATACGGACCGCACCGATAACTTGGATGAGACCATCGCCTTCCACTCCGATGGTTCCGAGCACAACTACACCTATTCTTCCGCCTGGTTCGATGTCATCTCACCAGAACCAAAGCTGGGTCGCTCCACCATTTCCCGCGGCTCGCTGGCCACCCTGGCACAGCTGGAAGAGCTCGCCCCGAAGCTGGCCAAGGACCCGCTGAAGTTCAATGCGCCGCAGCTGATGACGGTGCCGGATATCTTCCCGTCCTGGACCATGAATAAGCTCTCCCTCTCCGCTGTGGGTCTGGCGTACTACACCATGGGTGCACCGGCGAAGAACCAGGTCAAGAACCTGACGCAGTTCTACCAGCCGCTGGATCTCATCGGCGAGTGGAACCGCGGCTACGGTTCCAAGGGCTTCCTGCAGTACCAGTTCGTGGTACCGACCGAGGCTGTGGAGCCGTTCAAGGAGATCATCCGCGATATGCAGCGCTCCGGCCACTACTCCGCCCTCAACGTGTTCAAGCTCTTCGGTGAAGGCAACCGCGCACCGCTGTCCTACCCGATGCCGGGCTGGAACGTCTGCGTGGACTTCCCCATCCGTCCGGGCCTGGGCAAGTTCCTGGATGACCTGGACCGCCGCGTGATGGAATTCGGCGGCCGCCTCTACCTGGCCAAGGAATCCCGCACCTCCGCGGAGAACTTCCACAAGATGTACCCGGGCATGGAAGGCTGGCTGAAGACCCGCAACGAGATCGACCCGACCGGCGTCTTTGCCTCCGATATGTCCCGCCGCCTCGAGCTGCACTAATCACTGGAAATAACACCTTTAAGGAGATTTACTGACCATGCTTAATGCAGTAGGCCAAGCACAACACATCCTGCTTCTGGGCGGCACCTCTGAGATCGGCCTCGGTGTCGTCTCCGAGTTCCTGCAGCGCGGCCCCGCCAAGGTCACCCTGGCCGCCCGGCCGGAGTCCCCGCGCATCGCCCAGGCCAAGGCTGACCTGGAATCCCGCGGCGCTGACGTAGAGGTCCTGGACTTCGATGCCACCGACTTCGACTCCCACCCGGACGTTATCAATAAGGCCTGGGCCCGCGGCGACGTCGACGTGGCCATCGTTGCCTTCGGCACCCTGGGCGACCAGGAAGAGCTGTGGCAAAACCACGACAAGGCCGTCGCCTCCGCACAGACCAACTACACCGCACCGGTGTCCGTAGGCGTGCTTTTGGGTGAGAAATTCAAGCACCAGGGCCACGGCACCATCATCGCTATGTCCTCCGTGGCAGGCATGCGCGTGCGCCGTTCCAACTTTGTCTACGGCGCCTCCAAGGCCGGCGTGGACGGCTTCTACATCAACCTGGGCGAGGCCCTGCGCGGCACCGGCGCCAACGTGCTGGTCGTCCGCCCAGGCCAGGTGCGCACCAAGATGTCCGCCGAGGCTGGCGACGCCCCACTGACCGTCAACGTCTCCGACGTTGCCGAGGCCACCGTCAAGGCCGTGCTCGATGGCAAGCAGTCCATCTTCGTACACCCACTATTTGAGTACGTTTCTTTGGCATTCAAGTTCATCCCGCAGGCCGTCTTCCGCAAGCTGCCGTTCTAAACGCCGCAGCTTTCCGCGCTGGCGCTAGCCGGCCGGCTCGCCTCCGCCCCGCCCCCGCTCTTTCGCTTCGCCGCACACCCGCAGCGAGGGAGGTGACGGGGGCGGTGGTGTATCAGGGGGACGTCGGCAAGCAAGTGCTCACCTGCCCGCGCCAAATCTAGGCTGCGGGGCTTGGGTATGCGAAACTAATGGGCATGACAAGCACCGCTGTACCCGCCCAGTCAACGCCCGTGAGCGAGGAAAACCGCACCGAGGCCTATCGCGCCGATGCGCTGACCCCTCGCGCGACCTTGCTGGGTATCGTGCTGGCCGCCCTGGCCGGTGGCGTGGTAACGCTGCTGGGCTGGTTTGCCTTCAAGACGGTCTCGCTGCCGTCCTTTAATACCTCCATGGTCACCCGCGCGTTGGCCACGGTGGGGGTGGTGCTCACGCTGGCCCTGGCCGGCGGGCTGTGCGTGTGGTGGCTCTATGACCACTACAAGGATTCCTTTACCCGGCCGCGCTGGCGGGCCTGGCTGACCTACGCGGTCACCTACCTCTCCCCGGCCCTGTTGACCCTGGCCGCCGTAGGCCTGCCGCTGTCCGCCTCCCGCTTGTGGCTCGATGGCGTGCAGGTGGACCAGGCCTTCCGCACCCAGTTCCTCACCCGTTCGGTGGATGAGATGGGCTATGCGGACATGAACTACCAGGACATGCCGTCCTTCTATCCGATTGGCTGGTTCTGGTTGGGCGGCCGCTTGGGTGCGCTCATGGGAATTCCGGGCTGGGAGGTCTACCAGCCCTGGGCCCTCATCTCCATTGCCGTGGCCGGCTGTATTTTGGTGCCCATCTGGCAGCGCCTGACCAGTTCCCTGCCGGTCGCCACCGCCATCGCCCTGGTGACCACCGCGATTACGCTCACCATCGCGGCCGAGGAGCCCTATTCCGCGGTGATTGCCATGGGGCTGCCCGCCATTGCGGTACTGAGCGCCCGCGCCTTCCGCGGCTCTTGGCTGGCCATCCTGGGAGTAACGCTCTACCTGGGCATTTCCGCTACGTTCTATACCCTTTTCACCGGTGCGGCCGCACTTACCGTAGTCAGCCTCATCGCACTGTTTACCGCGCTCTATGAGCATACGTGGCGCCCCATCCTGCGCCTGGTAATCATGGCGGTAGGCTCTATTGCCATCGCCGTCATCGCCTGGGGGCCCTACCTATGGTCGGTCATGCACTCACCGGTGCCGCTGCAAACCACCGCGCAGCACTACCTGCCGGAGGAAGGCACGCAAATTCCAGTGCCTTTCTTGTCCTTGAGCATTGTGGGTTTCCTCTGCCTCATGGGGCTCATTTACATCGTCATCCGCCTCAATGACGTGGAGGTACGCGCGCTGGGCATCTCCCTCCTTGGCATCTACCTGTGGACCGTGGTGTCTATGGTGGCAACCCTGGCCGGAACCACGCTGCTCAGCTTCCGCCTCGAGGTGATCGTGGTGCTCCTCTTTGCCACCGCCGGCATCCTGGCCCTGGCAGAGATTCGTCTACTCGGCGTGCACCGCCTTTACCCGGCGCGTTTTTCCCGCACCACCAATAAACAGATCACCGCGGTCTTTGGCATCGTCTTGGCCTTGGCCGGCGTCTTCTATGCGCAGCAGATTCCAGAGGCCAACGAGGACGCCATCGATCACGCCTATAGCGATACCGATGGCTATGGCGAACGCGCGGACCGCTTCACCAGCGATTCCGCCCACTACTACCTGGATATTCACAACTTCATTCAGGACCAAGGCTATACGCCGGATGAGACGGTGGTGCTCACGGATGAAAAGACCTTCATGTCTTATTACCCCTACTGGGGCTTTAACGCCTTTACCAGCCACTACGCGAATCCCTTGGGCGAGTTCAGCACCCGCAACGAGCAGATTGAAACTTGGGCCAATGATTCCTGGGATATGCAGCCGGAGGAGTTCCGCAAGGCCTTGGATTCTGCTCCCTGGCGCGGCCCGGATGTCATGATGTTCCGCGGCGACCTGGAAAATAAGGACGATGGTTTCAAGTTCCACCTGGCAGAAGATATCTATCCCAACCAGCCGAATATTCGCTACCGCGCGGTCTTTTTCAATGCGGATGTCTTTGACGAGGGCTGGAAGTTGCAGCAAACCGGCCCCTTTGTAACAGCCGTTCGCACCAAGTAAGTTCACCCACACTTCCCGCCCGCGGCAGGGTGTGCCCGCGGGCCGAAGGGGTTATCTGACGTAAACTAATCGCCGTGTCAGATAGCCTCACTACGAATACCACCCAAGCACGACCTGCCGCTGCCGGCTCCCGCTTCACCGCCGCCCCCGCGGGCCTGCGGTGGACCGCAATCATTGCCGGGCTGATTGGTTTCCTGTGTTTTGTAGCGACCCCGCTACTGCCGGTGACCCAAACCCAGTCCTCTTATGATTGGCCGCAGCATGATTCCGTGCAGTCCATCAACGCGCCGCTCATTTCCGTCGCCCCGGAGGACCTGAAGGCCACCATCCCCATCTCCGCAGTCGATGAACTGCGCGAGGGCCAGTCCATGGTCTACGGCACCGTCCCGCCGGAATCCAAGAAGGCCTCCAACCGCGGCCTTTTCGTCCGCGCGAATGACGAGGGCCTCTCTGTTGTGTCCTTGGATGAGGTGCTGCTTACCCTCAACGCCAAAGAGGTAGCCAAGCTCCCCAAGGACGCCAAGATTGAAATTTCCGCTACGGGCGATGGCACCTCCGTGAGCGTGGGCGATCATGAAAAGACCACCGAGGAGGATCTGCGCCCGCAGGTCACCGGCGTCTATACCGAAATCGACGATAAGGCAGACGTACAAGCCCTGCTTGACGACGGCCTCAATGTCCACGTCGATATCAACTCCCGCTTTACCTCGTCCCCGACGTTGATCAAGACCATTGCCATGTGGCTGGGCATCGCCATGGTGGTCGTGTCCCTGTTCTGCCTGTGGCGCATCGACCGCCTCGATGGCCGCCGCTTCGGCTTCATGCCTGAGACATGGAAGAAGGTGCGCCCGCTCGATGGCGTGGTCGCCGCCATTTTGGGATTCTGGTACATCCTCGGCGCCAATACCTCCGATGATGGCTTCATCTTCTCCATGAGCCGCGTCTTCGATCACGCGACCTACATGGCCAATTACTACCGCTGGTACGGCGTGCCGGAGGCGCCCTTCGGCTCCCCCTATTACGACCTGGTTGCCGTACTCTCCCAGATTTCTACCGCTTCGGTCTTCGTGCGGCTGCCGGGCCTGATTTCCGGGCTCATCATCTGGTTTATCCTTTCCCGCGAGATGCTGCCGCGCTTTGGCCAGCTTGTCGACGGCCGCCGGGTCGCCCACTGGACCGCAGCGCTGATGTTCCTGGCCTTCTGGCTGCCGTATAACAACGGCACCCGTCCAGAGCCCATCGTGGCGCTCGGTGTGATGTTTACCTGGGCCTCCTTCGAGCGCGCCATCGCCACCCGCCGGCTGCTCCCAGCGGCTGTGGGCACCATCGCCGCAACCATCACCCTGGCCGCCGGCCCCACCGGTCTCTTTGCCGTAGGCGTCTTCCTGGTCAGCCTGCCGCACCTTTTCCGCGCCATGGCCGAGCGCGTGCCGTCCATGGGCGGTGGCGCCCTGGGCTGGCTCTCACTCATTGCGCCATTCCTTAGCGCTGGCACCGCCATCATGGTGGCCGCCTTTGGTGACCAGACGCTATCGACCGTGCTGGAGTCCACCCGCGTGCGCTCCGAGGTTGGCCCTTCCCTGCCGTGGTACGCGGAGTACGCGCGCTACTCCACCCTCTTCCAGGAATCCGTGGATGGCTCGCTCACCCGCCGCTTCGCGGTCTTCACCATGCTCTTCTGCCTAGTGCTGATTGTGGCGGCCTTTATCAAGGACCGCCGCGTCGTCGGTGCTGCCGTTGGCCCGACCCAGCGCCTGCTCATCATCGTGGCGCTATCCATGTTCTTCCTCATGTTCACCCCCACCAAGTGGACCCACCACTTTGGCATTTACGCCGGCGTGGCCGGTGTCATCGCGGCGCTCGGTGCCGTGGTGCTCTCCCAGTTCGCGCTGCGTTCGCCGCGCGCTCGCACCTTTGCCATCACCGCGGTGGTCTTCTTGCTGGCCATCTCTTTCGCCGGCTGGAATGCCTGGTGGTACGTATCGTCCTTTGGCATTCCATGGTGGGATCGCACGGTACAGTTCAAGGCCATCGAGGCCAATAAGGTGCTGCTCGCCATCGCCTTGATCATCTTCGCCATCGGCATAGTGCAGTCCCTGCGCCATAGCTATCGCAAGTCCCAGGCAGAAGAGGCGGGCGCACTCGCTGAGTTTGAAAAGAATGCCGCCGCCAAGGTTTCGCGCTCGGCCGGCATCATGTCCGCGCCCATCGCCCTGGCCTGTGCCATTGTGGTGGCGCTATCGTGTGCTTCCTTTGCCAAGGCCACCGTCTCGCAGGCGGATTCTTACTCCGTGGGCAAGGGCAACCTGGCCTCCCTGCGCGGCAATACCTGCGCGCTGGCGGATCAGACCATGGTGGAGACCAACACTAATGACTCCTTCCTGGACCCTGTCGAAGGCGACTTAGGCGATTCCCTAGTGGATGAAGACGAAACCCATACCGGCTTCGACCCGAACTTCATTCCCGAATCCATTGAGCCAGAAAACCAGAACTCCGCCTCTGTGGGTGCCATTGGGGATGGCTCCGGCGATTCCTCTTCCGCTAACGCGGATACCGCTACCTCCGGCGCGGATGCTGAATCCGGCGGCGCGAGCGATTCTGCCGATTCCCAGGAGTCGAAGGATAAGCAGGAAAAGAAGGACAAGAAATCCAAGGAAACCACCAATACCTCTGAAGGCGGCGTGCGCGGTACCCAGGGCGTCAATGGTTCCACCATGCACCTGCCGTTCAACCTGGATTACACCAAGGTGCCGGTGCTGGGTTCCTATTCCGAGGAGCAAGACTCCACTTCTGAAGTGACCACCAAGTGGTACAACCTGCCAGAGGCCAAGGACAATACCCCAGTGCTCGCCGTGTCTGCAGCTGGCAATATCTACCACCACGACGTCAACGGGGTGGAGCAAGAGGGCATGGAGCTTAGCCTCGAGTACGGCACCATCGATGACTCCGGCAAGGTCACCAATACCGGCGAGGAAGAACTTTCCGCCGTCGGCGCCACGCCAAAGTGGCGCAACCTGCGCCTGCCGCTGGATAAGTTGCCAGAGGATGCCAACGTGGTGCGCTTGGTAGCCACGGATGATTCCACCGATGAGGACGACTGGTTGGCCTTTACCCCGCCGCGCGTGCCGGAGCTGGATACCATCAATAACCAGTTCTCCAAGGACACCCCGGCGTTGCTGGACTGGGCAGTGGCCCTGCAGTTCCCGTGCCAGCGCACCTTTGACCACTTTGCCGGCGTCACGGAAATCCCGGAGTACCGCATCCTGCCGGATTCCTCGGCCCAGACCTCGCTGACGGACTTCCAGTCCTTCTCTGGCGGTGGCGCCATGTCCACCGCGGAAGCGGTCAACTACTCCTACGAGATCCCGAGCTACCTCAATAATGACTGGGCTCGCGATTGGGGTGCCATCGAAAAGTACGAACTGCGTACCGATTCACAAGGAAACGCCCCGGTTCCAGCGGAGATTGATTATGAGGACATTACGCGCTCCGGTCTGTGGCAAGACTCCGAGATGAAGATTCGCCCCGAGGGCGAAGAGTAGCCTCGCCTGCGGCAGCGTCCCGACCCCGCTTCGGGGCGCGCAATCGCCGCACGAGCCAATCGCCTAGGAAAAAGATCAACAGCGAGACGCCAAAGAGCGGCGCGATGATCGAGTAGGCCACCACCCCCGCCAACACGGCGGGGGTGATTTTTAGCTCTGGCAGGCTGCGGCGCGGTTTCTTCCACCACATCCACAGGCCCGCGATACTCACCACGAGCAGACCGAGGGCCAGCGCCGCCAAGGCGACCTGGCTGTAGATGCCAAAGAGCGTTCCCATGTGCAGCTGGATGAGCCACGACGTAAGCTGCGCGGCAAGCGGCCAATCGGCGGAATTGATGCGGTCGATGACCTCACCGTTTGGGGTCACCGCCACGGCATCGCTGCGCAGCTTGAAGGCCGCACGAGCCTCCCGCACTCCCCACGCATCGCCTGGTTTTTCCGGAGGGGTCATTTCCAAGACTCCGGTCAACCCTTGGCTACGGGCTGTCGATAATGCGGTTTGGGCGCCGGCAAGTTCTGCAGCATCGTGGTGTTCCGTATGCCCAGCGTGCCCGGCGTGAACCGCGTGGCCGGAATGCCCAGCATGCTTCCCCGCTCCAGTACTCGCCCCCGCTTCTGCAACAGAAGTCGCCACGGACGGTTCCTTCCAATTGAGTTCCTCACGCACTTTGCCAATACTTGTGCCTGCTACCAGCGACCATGTCAGGCCAGTAACGGTAAGAAAAAGGAAGCCCGGCAGTAACCAGGCACCCACGCGGGCGTGCAGCGCCAGTACCTTAGAGGGCTGCTTCTTATTCCTTTGCTTACGCTTGAGCCATAGGTACAGACCGAGGATGCTCAGCGCGCCGAGCCACGAGGCCGCGAGTTCAGCATAGAGGCGGCCAGGCTCGCCCAACCATAGGGTGCGGTGTCCATTAGAGGCCCACGTACGGAAGGGCAACGCACGGGATCCACCATATTGTTGTAGTTCGCCAGTGATGTGCAGGTCCACCGGGTCTACAAAGACGGCGTGGGTATAGCTGGAGTTGGGGGCGGTGGGGTCGTCGAAAAGCACGCGGGTGGTCTCTTGCGGGTCTTCGGAAGGTTCAACCCGCACCACGGTCCCATCCGGGTGCTGGCGCTGGGCGGCGGCAATCTGTTCATCGAGGCTGCGCGGGCTGCCTTGTGCGGTGGCGGTTACCTCATCGTGGTAAATCCACGGTTCAAAGGTGGGGGCCAAGGCGTAGAGAAGCCCGCTTAACGCTGCGACTATGAGGAAGGGCGCAATGATAACGCCAGCGAATTTATGCAGGCGCGAAACAGCGCCATGAGTCGATATGGTCATGCGAAACTAGTCGCTGACCTATTGAAACTAGTTCCCTTTTAGCATGAAACCTCCAGGAAGCTATTATTTTTCCAACTCGCCTGCCAGGAACGTGGCCGCATCCCGCACGCGCTGCCGGGAAACCGCCGGGGTAGACACGCGGTGGGTGGAGACATAATCGCGCGCGGCGGCGCCAGGCACGGAAACGCGCGCGGCAATCTCATCCTCGGTGGCGGTCTGCACGAAAGTGTGCGGACCTAGCTCAGAGAGGTCCGCCGGGATGTCGTATCCAGCGCGCAGGTCCTCCGGCAGATGTGCCAGGGCACCGAAGTCGGGGAAGGTGAGCAGGAGGGCGTCGGCAGGCGCCAGCGCCGCCAGCGCCGCGCCGGAGGAATAACCCCAGGTAGTAACGCTAGAAGCGCCCTGCGCGCGGGCATAATCAATGGCCTGCTGCACGGCAGTGACCATCTCTGCCACGGTGTGCTCGGGGGCGAGCGGATAATCCACGTCAATAATGGTGGTGCCGGATAGCTGCGCGGCGGCGGCTACCTCGGGGCGCCACTGCATCTCCAGCGCTTGGCCACCGCCGCGCCACCAGCCGCCCGAATGCAGCGACACCGCCCACCGGCCGGTGGGCGTGCTGGGCCGGAAAATGGCGCCCACCTCGGACTCTTCTACGCTAATTCCTTCCGTGTACGCAGTACCTGGCAGCGCATGATCCACCGCAGTACCGAGCACCATCATTGCCGCATGGGTAATGCGATCCGGCAAGAGCGCGCAATATTGGTCCGCCTCAGGGGAGCCGCCCCCGGCCCACGGCGAGCGGAAATCCGGGGTGTCATAGTGGGCGTCGATATAGGCAACGAGCTGCTCAAGCTGTTCCTTTTCCTCCATCTGGCGGTCTTGGCCGCCGATGTGCCATTCCTGGCCGGGCTCCAGCGGGCGGTGCGGGTCCTGGTTAGCATCTGCGTTAGTCATGCCACCGAGCCTACGCGCACCGCCTAGCGGCTAAAAGGGCTACCAGATGGTGACGCGGTCCTCTGGCGCAATGTACATGGCAGAATCCTCCGCCACGTCAAAGGCCTCGTAGAACTCCGCGATATTGGCAGCGATGAGGTTGCAGCGGAACTCCGCTGGCGAGTGCGGGTCAATGGCCAGGTACTGGGTGGCCATCTCTGGACGGATGGCGGTGCGCCAAACGCGGGCCCAGGCGAGGAAGAAGCGTTGTAGGCCGTTGTAGGTGTGCTCGGCCAGCTCTGGCTCGGCGCCTTCTACCTCGAACTTCTCCTCCTTTCCCTGCAGGTCAATGCCCTTATCGGCGCAGTAGTTCTTGAAAGCCACCACGGCGATGCCCAGGCCACCGAGGTCACCGATATTCTCGCCCAGGGTGAAGCTGCCGTTGACACCGGTGGAGTCGATGCCAGCCTCCTTGAGCACCGTCGGTACCTGTCCATTGAATTGCTCCACCAGCTTGGCGGTGAGCTTGTCAAAGGCCGCGCGGTCCTCCTCGGACCACCAGGAGTTAAGGTTGCCCTGGCCATCAAATTGCGAGCCCTGGTCATCAAAGCCATGTCCAATCTCGTGGCCGATGACGGCACCGATGGCGCCGAAGTTTTCTGCGGCATCAGCATCCGGGTTATAAAACGGCGGGCGCAGGATGGCGGCCGGGAAGGTGATGTCATTGACCACCGGGTTATAGAAGGCGTTGACCGTCTGCGGGGTGGTTACCCATTCATCGCGGTCGGCCGGCTTGCCAATCTTGGCCAGCTCAAAGTCATGGGAGAAGGCGGAACCGGCGCGGGCATTGGCCAGCAGGTCCGCACCCTTGCCAGAGACCTCGAGCCCGGAGTAATCGCGCCAGGAATCCGGGAAGCCAATCTTGGCCTTGAACTGGGACAGCTTTTCCAGCGCGCGCTCGCGGGTGGCCGGCGTCATCCACTCCAGCTGGGAAATGCGCTCACGGTAGGCGGCGATGAGGTAGTCCACCAGCTCATCCATCTCGCGCTTGGAAGAGGCCGGGAAGTGCTTATCCACAAATACCTGGCCAATCTCTTCGCCCACGAGGGACTCGGCCAAGCCCACGGCGCGCTTCCAACGGTCGCGCTGCTGAGTAGCGCCGGAGAGCTTGGTGCCATAGAACTCGAAGTTCTTCGCGCCTACTTCCTCCGGCAACATAGCCGCGCGGGAGCGCAGGATGTGCCAGGTGGCCCACAGCTGCCAATCGGCCATGCGCGCGGTGGTAAAGAGGCTCTCGAAGTGCTCGAGGTAGGACGGCATCATATTGACCACGCGGTGCTCTGGCAGGTTGCCGCCGGAGAGCAGAGCGCGGGTCATGGTGGGCAGCTCGCTAAATTCGCAGGGGTTATAGGTCTTAACCGCATCGCGGGTGGAGACCACGTCCCAATGGCCAGCGGCCAGCTCCTTTTCCAAGGCAACGATGCGATGGGCGGCTACCTCGGCGCCCAGGCCAAAGAGGCGGGCTGGGTCAAGGAATTCCAGCATTTCGGCCACGTGCTTTTCATAAGCGCTCAGCGTTTCCGCGTGGGCTTCCTCGCGGTAATAAGCCTCATCCGGCAGGCCCAAGCCGGATTGGATGACATAAGCAATGGCATCCTCGGAACCGGAATCCTTGGACACCCAGAAGGTCACCGGGGAGCCAACTCCGGTGCGCTCAAGTTCACCCAGGCGCTGTGCCAGTTCCTCGGGGTCGGCCGCGCTTAGGCGGTCCAGGTCCGCATCCAATGGAGCCATGCCGGCCGCGTTGACTCCCTCGGTATCCATAAAGGAGGCATAGAGCTTGCCCGGGCGGCCGGTGTCCTTTTCCACGATCTCGTGCACGAGTTCCTCCGCCTCGTCGCGCAGCGCGTGGAAGGTGCCGTCCACGCCGCGATCATCGGGAATGACGTGGCTTTCCAGCCAGGGTCCATTGACTAGTTGATAAAGATCTTTCATGCTTGCCACTCTAGGTCAAAGCAGCAAGATAAGGTGTGGGCTATGGAATTTTATCGCTTTCCTCCAGCGCATCCGCGGCGCCTTTTCCTCGCCGTCATTGCGTTCGTGGCGGTGGTTCTCGCTTTGCCCACAATTGTGCAGGCGGCCCTGGCGGATTCCTCCGCGGACGTCGAGCAGGTCACCCTCGCAGAGCCCAGCCAGGATTGGGAGATTGACGTTCCCGATCTCTACTGCGAGCGCGACTATGAATCCCTCGCCAGCATCGGCTGGACCTGCGGTGGTGTCAGTGTGCAAGCCACCCTTACCGAGGATGCCAAGGACGATGCCACCACCTTGCGCCGCATGGTCCGCGCCCTAACCATGGCTTCCCTGCCGACCGACGCCCCTACCTTTGACGGCACGAATGGAGCACTCCTGCTTGCCGACGCCCCCTCCTCCACCGCCGCCCTCTCCCTCGACGGCACCGGCGAAGACGAAAACAAGGATTGGGTGGTCACCGTGACCGGCAAGGGCGACCAAGCCCGGGCCACCGCCTCGCGCATCTGGCATGCCTTCGGCCAAGAGGATCTGCCCGCCGATGCTAATGCAGAATTCGCTGACTTCTCTGGGGAGTTGATGTACTAGATGTCCAAGCTCTTTCGCACCACGCTGTGGATCCTCTCCGGCATTGGACTCATCGCGTTCTTGGTCCAGACGCTGAGCACATTCTTAATCTCTCCCCTGATGGGCCTGCTCAGCCTGCTCATCGCCGCCGTGCTCGTAGCGCTGGTCATCTACCTATTGCAACGCAGCCCCATGTGGGCACGCCCGGCGCGCCTGTGGGCCCTACTGGCTTTCCTTTGGGGCGGCGGTGTGGCCGTAGCCCTGGCGCTTATCAGCTCCGGTCCCGTCATGCAGCTCGCCATTGGCACCGGCTGGGTCGATGCCATGATGTCCTGGAGCGGCGCCTACCCAGAGGAAATCTCCAAGGCCACCGGCGTCATCTTCGTGCTCATGTCCTTCCGCCAGCTCAACCGCCCGTGGCATGGCTGGATAGTGGGCGCAGTGGTGGGCCTAGGCTTCGAGGCCTGCGAAAACATCCTCTACGGCGCCATGGGTGCCACCATGCATCCCGATAGCGATATCCAGGGCTTAATTGAAATGTGGGGCCTGCGGCTTATCGCCGGTCCTGGCCTACACGTCTTGCTCACCGCGCTGGCCGGCTGGGGCATCGGCTGGGCGCTCTATGCCGCCGCCAAACCGCTGTGGTGGCGTATCGGCGTCTTTCTCGGCTGCCTCGCCGCCGCTTTCCTCCTGCACTTTTGCTGGAACTACATGCACGATTCCGAGGTGGCCGCCATCATCCAGGCCGTCACGGTAGCGCTTATCCTCTACCCGCTGAGCATATGGCTGGTGCTGCGCGGCAATAAGCTCGCCAAGGCCGATGAGAGTTATAGCCACAGCACTGCCGACGACGCCCTCGCCTACATCCGCTAGAGCCGCCGACCACTCTGCACAACAAGCACGTTTCGCCCTTTTCATGCTCCGTGAGAGACGAAACGTGCTTGTTCTGCATTTTCTCGAGCCTCTAAAAGCCCTAGTTGCACACGCGCATCGGCGTTACCTGCGCCAGTGCTCGATTAGCGCTCGCGCAAGCCTGGCGCTCGTAGTTCGCTGCCGTGCGGGTGGCATCTCGTACAGCCTGTCGCGCTGGGCCTTGCAGGTGCAGATCGTGCTCGATACGAGCTCCAATGGCCTCGCTCGAACCGCCGGGGATTGCGCCTGGGGCATTATGTACGGCGCGGGTGACGTCAGCGGTATGGGTGGCCGCATCACCATAGGTATTGGCGGCTACGGTAAATCCAGGGGCGGTGGATACCGAGGCATGGATGCGGCGATTGTCTGACCAGCCAAACTTGGTACCGATAACCCCTGGAATCCGGGAGGTGCCAAAGTCTTGCCGGTAGCCATCGGCAGCCACAGGAGCGGCAGTAGCCATGCCGGTCCTGATGGGTGTGGCAACGGGATCGTGCTGGATACGCGAGGTAAACCGCGCTACATCCTCGGTGGAGGTGGTCGTTGTCCCCCAGTAGCCGGTGTAGTGCGTTTCGCGCAGGCCAAACTCGTGGATGATGCTGGGGATGGCCTGCGGGTAGCGGCGGTCCAAGTCGGTAGCCACGTTGTCATCGCTCACACGAATCATATGCTCCACGCGGGCTTTATCGGCCGGCGCACCGTATTTTAGGACCCAATAGCCCAAGTAGAGCTTGCTCAAAGACAGCGCGGGGCGAGACTCATGGGAATTAGCGGTGGACACCGTGGCCCCAGAATCGTGCCGGACGGTGATTTGGGTGCGCGCGGGCACAGCGTGCGGGTCGAGAGTGACAGCCTGGGCGGCGGGGATGGTAACGAGGGAGAGTGCGGTAACCAAGGAGCCTACCGCCAGCTTTTTCATCATGAAAATATCCTAGCGCCACCGTGGGTATTACGCACCGGCTTCTACGAGCAGGACTCCCCCGACAATGAGCACCACGCCGAGGGATTTCAGCCAGGTAAATGGCTCCTTGAACAGGAGGTAGGAGGCGATGGCGGTCAAAGCAACACCGGTGGCAGCCCAAATGCCGTAGGCCACACCCAGATCCATGCCGGCCTTGAGCACGAGCGCCAAGAAGCCGTAGGCAGAGACATAGCACAGGGCAACGAGCGCCACCCAGAAACGGCGGCCGGTTACCGCGGACATGCGCAGGCACAGCGTGCCTGTGACCTCAATGGCGGTGGCGAGGAAAAGGAGGAACCAGATCATTGCGGCGCCACCTCCACGGTGCGGTCGTGATCCTTGTCCGACTTAGCGCCCATTTCCACGCAGAATACGCCGCCCATGATGAGCGCAATGCCGGCGAGCTTTACGGCGCCGAGCGGCTCGCCAAATAGCGCGGCGGAAAGCAGCGCAGTGGAAATGACCCCGCCGGATGCCCAGAGACCGTAGGCCACGCCCACGTTGACGCCTTCTTGCATCACGCGGTGCAGCAGCACGAAGGCAAGGATGAAGCAGAGGGCGGCCACGCCGTAGATCCAGAAATGGTCCACGGCGTATTTCAGCGCGACAGTGCCCACGACTTCGCTGGCAATCGCGAGAAAAAGAATGACCCAGGCCCTCACTCCATCAACTCCTGTAATTCGCGGGCGTCGATTCCGTGCTCGTGCATTTTAACGCGGCCATTGGCGTGCGCGATGGCCTCACGATCCCAGAACTGTGCTGCGCGGGCGGGATCATGGGAGGCACCATCGGCGCGGACAACGCGCCACCAAGCGGTAGTGGCACCGCCGCCGTAGCGCTTTAACACGGTGCCGACGTTGCGCGCGCCACAGCCGGCCACCTTGGCCACCTCGCCATAAGAGGTGACGTTGCCGGGCGGAATCACGGCGACGACGGCCAATACGCGTTTGACCAGTGGCGATTCACTCATCTCGGTTACTGTGGGTCGAGGCCCAGCACGTCATCCGACTCGGTGGGTTCTTCTTCGGGAGCGTCTTCGACCTCGGTGAGGGTTATGGTTGCACCGGTGGAATCGGCCAAAAGGCACATGCGGCCAAAGGGCGAATCCCATGGTTCGCGGATGACCTCGCCGCCTAGTTCCACGGTCTTCTTCGCAGCGGCGTCGATATCGCGCACGCCCAAGTAGGTCTGCCAGAAGCTCGGCACCTGGGGTGGGAACTGGCCCTCGGCGTTCCACAGGCCGGCAAACGGCGCACCGTCTTCTTCCGCCGTGGCATAAATGAAGTTCTCATCCTCGGACTGCATGGCGCGAATTTCCCAATTGAAAAGCTCGCCATAAAAGTCCATGGCGCGCTGGAAACCCGAGGTTGCGGTGAGCTCGTGCCATACCGGGGTGCCGGGCTCGCCGGCGGCGACGAAGTGCTCTGGGCCGGCGGGCTGGATGAGGCCGAACATGCCCCCGGCGGCGTCGGCAAGCAAAGCCATGTGCCCTAGCTGTACTTGCTGCGGCTGCACCAGGATGCGTCCGCCTAGGCTCTCGGCGCGCTGGCAATCACCAGCGATGTCCTTGGAGAGGAAGTAGGTCACCCACGTATCCGGCATGGGTGCTTCTTCCGGTTGCGGGATAAGTCCGGCGATGGGCAGGCCCTGCAAGCGCGCCATCTGATAGGGCTTTTCCTCCGCGGACTCGGCGGAAATCTCCCACCCCAGCACCTGCTCATAGAAACGCGCGGACTTGCGCGGATCCGAGGTGGTCAGGTCAATCCAGTAGGGCATGCCCACTTCAGCTTCGAATGCTGGCATCTACATATTCCTCCACTTTTCCGGATCAAAGTCATCGTCGGCCGTGGCTTCATCAAAGTAATCATCGTCATCGTCCGGCTCGCCCACGCGCGCGCAGGCGTCCTCGATGCACACCTCATCGCCTGGGTGGAGCATGGCGCCCCGGCGCGTTTCAGGCTCGCCATTGACCGTAACTACGCCTTCTGCGATGAGCTCTTTAGCCTCGCCGCCGGTAGCCACCAAGCTGGCCAGCTTGATGAACTGGCCCAATTTGATGGAGTCGCCGTTGATAGGAATGTCTAGCATGCCGCCCAGCTTACCCAGCCCGCGCGCGGCTATCGCTACGGGTGGGCGATATGGAAGAAATCCAGGACCGTATCGGTGGTCCACTCCGCTTTCACCAAACCGGAATGGTCCGTGGCCCCGCCATTCCACGTGTGCGTGCCACCGTGGATGGTGTACTGCTCGGTGCGCGCATCACATACCCGCCAGGTGAAGTGCTCCACTGCTTCTTTCCGACGCCGCTTTGGAAACGGATTGCACCCATTCTCCCTCGCGATTCCGCGTAGCGATTGCTTCACCGAGCGGTAGTGCGCGCCGTGCTGGTGCCCGCCACCGTATTTCATAAGCACGTCGTCCGTGCCGTGAATATCGAGGTAATCGGTAGGCTCGCTGGCGCAGTCCTTTTCCACGCGGTCATACTTGGCCGCCGAAACCGTAGCCACCGCATCAAATAAGCCCGGCCGCTTGCAGGTCACCGCGCGGGCGAATCCGCCACCATTGGAAAAGCCCACGCCATAGGTGGTATCAGAGGCGGGATAGTGACGGCGGACGAAATCAATCGTGTCATCGACGTATTTGAGGTCATCGTCCAAGCTAGTCACCGCGTACGGTGCCGGCGCCCACGCCTTGCCCGCGCCTTGGACGAAGACGGTGATGGCATCGCCCTGGGACAGGTCAGTGCCTTTGAACATATTGCCGGCATCCATCTCATAGCCGTGCATCGCCACGACCACGGGCAATCGGTGGCGCTTATCCGCATTAAACGGCACGTGCACCACAAAACTGCGATGATTTTGCAGGTTAATGATCTGGTAGCGGCCATTAGCCGTTGTGCCCTGATCCGGCAGCGTGGTGATATAGCCATCGGCCGCGCCTTGCGATTCATTCGGCACGCTGCCCGGCTGCGGCAGTTCTTCCTCGCACCCTGCCATGAGCCCGGCGGCCGCGCATAACCCAGCGCATAGGGCCAGTGCTTTCTTGCCTACCTTAATCACGAGCGCGCAGCTTCACCGCCGTGCCGGTGGCCGTGACCATCAACATGTCATTCGAGGTGCCCATGGGCGAATAATCAAAGGCGATGCCCACCACGCCATCGGCCCCGAGCTCCTGCCCGCGGCGCCACAGCTCATCGAGCGCCGCCTCGCGCGCCTTGATGGCCTCGCTCTCATATCCGGCGGAGCGTCCACCGGTGATATTGCGGAGGGATGCCCCGAAATCCTTCAGCATATTAATACCGATGACGGTTTCCCCGGCGATGATGCGGATATAATCCGTAATCTCGTAGCCATCAACGGTATTAGTAGTGGTAAAAATCATGGCCCCAGATTACATGGCTATAAGCCCACGCAATCCCTCAAAGAGGATGACCACGCCCAGCAATAGGAAGACCACGCCGCTGACAATATCCACCCATGCGGAGTTCTTGGCCATCCACTTCGATACCGCGCGAGTACTCAAGGCCACGCCCACGAAGAGCACGAGGCTTTCCAGGATCAGGACGGCACCCACCAGCAGGTTGGCGACGATGCCCATGCCGGGGTCGATGAAATTGGCAAAGATGGCGCCGAAGAAGATGACCACCTTAGGGTTCGAGAGATCGCAGATGAACCCCATGCGATAAGCGGTGCCGGCCTTGATGATGCCGTCCGGCGTAAACCCGCGCGGCTGCGGGGCGCTGGTTTCGGTCCCCACCACGGTTGCGGGCGCACGGCGCTCCTTGATGCCGCCGGTAATGGCGGTATAGGCCATCCACAGCAGGTAAGCGCCACCAAGGACTTGCAGCGCCACCAGGATCCCAGGGTGCGCAGAAATCAATGCGGAAAGGCCCGCCAAGGAGGCCACGGTCCAGATGGTAAGGCCGGTGGTGCTACCAAGCGCCGCCCATACCGCCGCGCGCGTGGAGCGCGCGCCCAAGCGAATAATCTGCACCACGTCTGGACCCGGCGAGGCCATCGCCGCGAACCACACACCCATTAAGGTCACCAGGGCGCTAATAGCCACCTAACACCTCCATACTCGCATGCGATTAGATTAACGCATGCCACTATAAGAAGTCTCTCACCTGCAGCGAAACAGGTAAGTCCTGTGATTTAGGCAGCTCCTATATCAACTCTTTTATAGAAATCCGCCACCTGCACTAACCGAAGAGCTCGATAGCGCCCTCCACGGCCATAATGAATCCCAGCACCGCAAAGATAAGACCAGAAACGATATCGATGGCCGCGGAGTGGTGCGCAATCCAGCGCGATGCCGCGCGCACAATGAGTGCAAAGGTAGAAAGCCACGTCACGGACATCGCCACGAGGATGACCGCCACCGCAACGGTCCAGGTAGTCGACATATCGGGGCGAATAAACTGCGCGAAAACCGCGCCGAAGAATACGAGCGCTTTCGGATTGGACAGGTTCGTAACCACGCCGAGCTTATAAGCGCGCCACCCAGTCATGTCATCGATGCTGCCGGCCGCAATGGCCTGTTCCGTGTAATTCTCAGTGCCCGCCACCACGGTAGGTACGCAGCGGACGTAAAGCCGGAACGAATCTAAGACACGCCCATATAGACAAGAAAAGCCCGCCAATGAGTTGCAGCGCACCCAACACACTAGGCCGTGCAGTGATCACCGCGGAGCGCCAGCCAAGGATGCCGTCACCCAAAACTCTGTGCCGCTGCACACCCCAACGCACACATCAACCCAGCGCGGGTCGCCCGCGGGGTCACACGGATGACTTGAACCAAGTCGAGTTCAAGTTCAACGTATAGCTAGGCCCCGGGGTTACCCACGCAGAACTCGTTGCCTTCCGGGTCCTGCATGACGGTCCACACCAATCCCGGCGCTTCGTGGGTGGTGAGTTCGGTGGCGCCTAGGTCTTTGAGGCGTTCTATTAAAGTTTCGCGCTCCGCCCCGCCAACGTCGACGTGCATGCGGTTTTTCCCAGGTGTCGGTTCCTCAACGCGCTGAAATCCCAGCGCCGGGGTGGAATCAACCATCACGAAATCGCCGTAATCCGCGGCGATTTCGCAGCCGGTTGCGGCGGACCAAAACTTGGCGAGCTTTGAGGGATCGTGGCAGTCGAAGGTGATCTGGCGGATCGTGAAGTTGGGATCGCTCATGGTTTCCATTATGTGCGCGCGTCAGCGCGCCTGCAACAATGCGAGGTGTTTCTGGTGGGGGTATCAGACCAGTTCTCTCCGGCCATGTCAGCCCCATACGTCATAATGGAGGCATGGCCGAGCTGGACCCCGAGTGGGCGATCAATGAGATAGACGCGTTCCTGCAAGTCACAGCGAAGGTAGTCCCCGACATGGGCCCGGGCATCGCCTACCTTGGAACCGTTATGAGTGGATCGCCGACTGAGGCTGCGGCGCGCGCCCATGTCGTTGAAATGATCCTTGACCGAGTGCTTCCCGGGTGGAGACAAGGACTCCCGGTCCAGGACAAGGAGTATAGCTGGCTGAGGGGTCAAGCGGCCCAGGCCAAGACAGCGCTTGAACGTCGGTCTGAACTCGCTGAAAAGCTCGGAGAGAACACGCCAGACTTAGATGCAGCCAATCTGCATCCGTGGGCGTGGGAAAATGGCAAGGGTTACTGGAATCACGGGCACTACCATCAAGCCGTGATGCAGGCTGCCATCCGCGTCAATGCAGAGACCCAAGCGAAACTGAACCGCCTAGACGTATCTGAAACAGCACTTTTCAACGAGGCGTTTTCACTCCATGATCCGAAGCGTAATGTGCCGCGCCTTCGGCTTATGGAAAATGATGGCAGTAAGACGTTTGAGAACCTGCATCGGGGCGCCCGCGCCTTTGCAGAGGGCTTGTACGCGGCTATCCGCAATCCCGGGATGCATGTTCCACACGACGGTGGTGAGGAGCAAGTCGCGTTGGAGCAGCTCGCGGCTTTCAGTCTATTGGCTCGCTGGGTTGATAAGGCTACCGTCCTGGAAGGGTGACAACATCGGTTTACGGGATAGCAGTCCGCTTGAGCGAAGGATGTGGGGAGCACGAACGCCTGTGATGGAGGTGCCGGGTGCTCAGTCAGCAAGGCCGTCCAGGACCATCGCCGTAGTTTTGTGCAAGGTTAACGCCAGCGACTGGGCTGGGTCCAAGAATGAATCTCGCACACGTTAAACTGCGCCGACACTCTGTGGAGTTCAAATTAAACGTGTAACGCTGGGCGTTGATGACGCTTCGCTTTATTGGGGGTAGGTTGAAGCGCGGTCCGTTCGTTCACCGACGCAGCCGCCGCCGGATTCTCGGCGGCGATTCCGGCCCGAACCTCGGGGACATCCCCCCATCTTCGATAGCTTTAGTGAGCACGACCACGACCATCTGATCTGGTGCGCTGGTTTTCGTTCGGCTCTCGGTCTATTCCGCCACCTCATGCGCGGCCGCGAAATCGCGGTGAAGAATCTGCATCTAGTCGGTTACGGCAACTGGAACGGCGAGAGCTCGGCAACGCTGATGAGGGTGGGGTCCTTTGTCAAACACACTGCCCAAGTAGTCGCGGGCTGTGTCGATGAGACTCGGCAGCACTCCGAATGGATGTCCGCGGTATCAAGGCCGCTGAACTATTCAAGTTGCGGGACAAAAAGAGTCTCGCAGTGACGCTTGGTCCCTGAGCAAGTTCGATCCTTCCACGATCTGCGCTGGAGACGCGGAGCGCTCGGGGCCCTTGACCGGCTGGGGCACGTGCCGGGTGGTGGCTCGCCCACAGCCCCCGTGCCCACCCGCACCGAGAAGGGACAGGTCACCGAGTACGATCCCGATTCCACGGAGACGGACCGTGAACTCGAATGAAGTGCCTGGCCCAAGGTGTGTCCGCTCAGCGTGTGGTTTAACACTTATGAGTCTTGCCGGTCACAGCCTCAGCGTTTTGTTTGCGCAGCCCGCAGGCCGTTCAAGATCACGATCACTTCGGCGACCTCGTGAACCGACACGACGGCGGCCAGGCCCAGCACGCCGCTGATCGCCAGTGGCATCAACACGATGATGATGGCCAGAGACAGCACAATGTTCTGGTTGATGATCCTGCTTCCTCGGCGGGCGTGCTGCAGCGCCTTCGGGATTAGCCGGAGGTCGTGGCCGGTGAAGGCGACGTCAGCGGACTCGATCGCGGCGTCAGAGCCGGTCGCTCCCATCGCTATGCCCACCGTCGCGCCCGCCAGTGCCGGCGAGTCGTTGATGCCGTCGCCGATCATCGCCGTCGGCGTCTTGGAGGAGAATTCGGCGACGATGCTTGCCTTGTCCTCAGGGCGCAGCTCGGCGCGCACGTCGTCGATTCCGGCGATTCCAGCCAGTGCCCGGGCGGTGCGAGTGTTGTCGCCGGTGAGCATGCTTACTTCCACGTCGTTGGCGTGCAGGGCCTGCACGGCTTCGGGCACCTCGGGCCGCAACTCGTCGCGGACCCCGATCGCCCCGGCGAGGGCGTCATCGACGGTGACCAGGACGCAGGTCTGGCCCTCGGACTCCATGCGCTCAACGTCCACTTTCAGTGGCCCGGCGTCGATCCATCGGGGGCTGCCCACCAGTACCCGTCGGCCTCCGACGGTGCCGCCGATGCCATGCCCAGCTTCCTCGCTGATGTCCGAGGCGGTGGGCGCTTCGGGCCCCGCTGCCGAGATCGCCGCGGCGAGGGGGTGTGTCGATTGCTGCTCAACTGCCGCCGCGAAGGAAAGCACCTGCGCTCGATCGAATCCGTCTGCCGGGACCACTCCGGTAACCTCAGGCTGGTTGCGGGTAAGGGTTCCGGTTTTGTCCACTGCCAGGTGACGGATGCCGCCGAGTCGCTCGAACGCCGCGCCGGACTTGATGACCACTCCGAACTGGCTGGCCGCGCCGATCGCGGCCACGACCGTCAGCGGCACGGAGATTGCCAGCGCGCACGGCGACGCTGCGACCAGGACTACCAGCGCACGGGTGATCCACGTCTCAGGATCGCCCAGCAGCGAGCCGATAACGCCGACCAGCACCGCCAGGATCATCACCCCGGGCACTAGGGGTTGGGCAATCCGGTCGGCGATCCGGGCGCGGTCGCCCTTTTCCGCCTGCGCTTGCTCGACTAGGTCCACGAGTGTGGTCAGCGAGTTGTCCGTTCCAGCTGCGGTCGTCTCGACCTCCAGCACCCCGGCGGAGTTGATCGCTCCCGCAGGCACTTCGTCGCCGGGCGCAACCTCCTCCGGAATGGATTCTCCGGTGATCGCTGAGGTGTCAAGGCTGGAGCGCCCGGACCGAATGATGCCGTCCGTGGCGATCCGCTCCCCGGGGCGCACGAGCATTAGCTCGCCAACCTCGAGGTCCTTCGCTACGACCTCGGCTGCTGTGCCGTCGCGCAGCACCGTCGCGGTCTGCGGTACCAGCTTCAACAGTGCCCGCAGTCCGCCTTGGGCCCGATCCATCGCCTTGTCTTCCAGTGCCTCGGCGATCGAGTACAGGAACGCTAGCGCCGCGGCCTCTCCGACGAATCCGAGGAGCACCGCGCCGACCGCGCTGATCGTCATTAGCAAGCCAATGCCGAGCTTGCGCTTCGTGACAAGGTTCCGGATCGCTCCAGGCGCGAACGTGTAAGCGCCCAACAGCAGGCCAACCCAATACAGTACCGTCGCGGGCGTCTCCAAGTCGGACCAGTCCAGCGCCAGTCCTGTTATGAGGGCTACGCCGGAGAAGATCGGCAGCAGTAGCTCAGGGTCCTTCCACCATGGCCGATCGAGCTCGTCAATCTCCGTGCCGGTTTCGTGTTCGCATCCACATGCTGAACTCATGCGTCCGTTCCTTTCTCGCCGCAGTCGGGCACCGAGCACTCAGTGTCGATACAGGGGGCATTCTCGTCGACGGCCAGTGTCGCGTTGACTAGCGCTTCGAGCGCTGCCGCGAGGTGGGGATCGGCGATTTCGTAGCGGGTCTTGCGGCCCTCCGGCTCAGCTACGACAATGCCACAATCGCGCAGGCAGGATAGGTGGTTCGAGACGTTCGAGCGGGTCAGATCCAAGCTTTGCGAGAGCACAGCCGGGTAGCTCGGACCGTCTAGTAGGGTTATCAGGATTCGGGAGCGCGTCGGATCAGCCATGGCCCGGCCGAGCCGGTTCATGACGTCGAGGCGCGAAGCAATAGTCAGCATATACTGAACTATACAGTGTGCGATGAACTATTTAAAATGGGCTGAACTAACAGTCACGCGAAAGTCCTGCGACCTGCAAGAATTAGTCGATGGGATAGCCGATGACTAGTCCTTCACGGTTCGGCCGCCAACCCAACGAGGGGCGACGTGGGCGGCGAAATTCTCCAGAATCTTCACGTGGATGTCCACACCCACCCCTGTGGGGATTGTGATGAACAGGGTGTCGGCGGACATGACGGCGGCGTAGGTGTGGCCAGCGACACTGACACCAGGTTCTCCATCAAGGGCTAGACACTCACGGACATTGCGTACGGGTCGAACCACACGTAGCGAAGCTTTCTAATAGCCAAATGACTAACTCTTTTCGCTGGTATCCGGGAATGATACGTCCTTGAAGTCGGCGGTGTTGGCTATTCCGCGTACAAAGTACTGGCACTGCTGCTTGGAAAGCACTTTGGTCCACGAAGCCATAGCCCTTCAAGCTACATCGGAAGAAAATTCCATTTCAAGGTCGGTATGGGCCTTTTGCAGTTGGTTAATGCGAAATTTATTCACCGTCTCCTTAGCCACCCACACGCTTAACACGGTGTTTGGTCATCTTCGCGCGAGGCGAGCAGCTCCTTTAAGTGCGCATCGATGTCATCGAGCTTTTTGATAATAGCAACGGCGAAAACGATACTAATGACTAAAGCGATAATGCTGAGCATCAATGCCTTCCTTTACTCTGGTGCCCCATTACAGTGGACCTGGTTCCTTGCGAGGCGATTAAATCATGGTTCTGGTCAGGTGGAGGGGCGCGCGGTGGGAAAGGGGGGGGGGGACGTCGGCAAGCAAAAGCGCCGCGCCACCAAGGATGGGAAACGCGGCGCTAGAGCAATCCAGCGGGAGGGTGCTTAGTGGTCAGCGCCCTGGATGGAGTGTTTGTGATCGCGGACTGCTTCGCCCTCAGCGTAAAGCGGCATATCCTGCTTGGCCTTGTACCACTCGGCGTGGTTCGGCTCGAGCGGGGTGCGGCCGGCGATGAGGTCGGCGGCCTTCTCGCCCACCATCATGGTTGGGGCGTAGATATTGCCGTTGGTCACGGACGGGAAGACGGAAGCATCCGCAATGTAGAGGCCTTCGACGCCCCATACACCCATGGTGTCTGGGTTAACCACGGCCATAGGATCGGACTCCGCGCCCATCTTGGCGGTGCAGGATGGGTGCAGCGCGGTCTCGCCATCGTTGCGGACCCACTCCAGGATTTCCTCGTCGGTCTGGACATCCAAGCCCGGGCTGAACTCGCGGGCGCCTACCTCTTCCATAGCCTTGGTATCCAGCAGGGAGCGGGCAACGCGTACGGCCTCTACCCACTCGCGGCGGTCCTGGTCGGTCTTCAGGTAGTTGAAGAGGATGGACGGCTTGTCGTGGATATCGGCGCTCTTGATGTGAACGTGGCCCTTGGTATCGGAGAACATCGGGCCGACGTGCCACTGGAAGCCATGCTTGACGTCCGCCTTCTGGCCGTCATAACGCACGGCCATCGGCAGGAAGTGGAACATGAGGTTCGGGTAGTCCTCATTCTCATTGGAGCGCACGAAGCCGCCGCCCTCAAAGTGGGAGGTAGCAACCGGGCCCTTGTGGGTCAGCAGCCACTGCAGACCCATGAACGGCCAGCGCCACTTATCCAGGTAAGGCTGGGAGGACGCGGTGGACTTGGTGGTCTCGTACTGGATGTAGACCTCGAGGTGGTCCTGCAGGTTCTCGCCCACACCTGGCAGGTGCTTGACGACGTCAATTCCGTGCTTCTCCAGAATCTCACGGTCACCAATGCCGGAGATCTCCAGCAGCTGCGGGGTGTTAATGGCACCGGCGGACAGGACAATCTTCTCGGCGTAGACGCGGTGCACGCCGCCCTGCCACTCGTACTCCACGCCTACGGCCTTCTGGCCCTCGAAGAGGATCTTGGTGGTGAAAGCGCGGGTGCGGATCTCGAGGTTCTCGCGATCCATATTGGGGTACAGGTAGGCGCGGGCAGCGGACCAGCGCTTGCCGTTCTTAATATTGCGGTCGAACGGAGCGAAGCCCTCTTGGCGGTAACCATTGACGTCATTGGTCAGGTTGAAGCCGGCCTCCTGCACAGACTTGAACAGGGCCTGGAAGAGCTCGGAGGTAGCCGGACCGCGGGAGAGGTACAGCGGGCCATCGTGGCCACGGCGCGGATCGTTCGGCTCGGCCGCAGCGGCGGTCTCCATACGGTTGAAGTACGGCAGGCAGTGGGCGAAGTCCCAGTTTTCCATGCCTGGGTTCTGGCCCCACTTCTCATAGTCCATCGGGTTACCGCGCTGGAAGATCATGCCGTTGATGGAGGAAGAACCACCAAGGACCTTGCCACGGGCATGGTAGACGCGGCGGCCGTTCATCTCCGGCTCCGGATCGGACTCGTACATCCAGTCGTAGTTCTTTGCGCCGATTGGGAAAGAGAAGCCGGATGGCATGTGGATAAACAGATCCCACAGGGAATCTGGGCGGCCAGCCTCTAGGACCAGCACGCGGGTGTTCTTGTCTTCGGTCAGGCGTGCAGCGATGACGGAGCCTGCGGAGCCACCGCCAACGACGACAACGTCGCTTACTTCATCGGTGACCTTTTTAGCGGAACGCTTCTTGGTCAGCTTGTCCATAAAACCCATAAATCCCCTTCTTTCTGTGAAATATCTCACACGTCAAGATGGCCCCACCGAAAGTGAATATTTTGTAATTTATACAAAAGTCTGTAAATATCCACATCGCCTTATGTGCGGGCACCATCCCCAGAGTACACATCCCCCTAGAAGTTTGCCCAGATTAATGTATATTTACTTTGTTCGGATGGACGTCTCAGTAGATGAAATCCGAAGTCTTTTCGTATAAATCCCCCACATATGATTCATTTCACTCACCTATCTCTCCCTGCGATCTTGTGAGCGTTCTGGGGCACCCGTGCGAAAGATTCGGCCCAAACCAACCAACACTAGGAGAAGTAGATGGCTAACTTTGACCCTCACGATCCTGAGGAGTCTCACACTTCACGTAAAGACCCCCAACAAGGGGGTAAAAACACCTCTCTCGCAACCCCCTCTGGGGAGACCAAAAAGCGCAGCCCGCGCTACCAAGTCCGCGCCCTCGTCGGCAGCTATAAGGCAGAAACCGGCGATGCCGTAGGCGCGGACCAGGTCCCTGCTCCCAAGACCAACTGGCCGGTATTTATCATCTCCGGCGTGCTCATCGTAGCCATGGCACTCTACGCCGGGTTTGGCCGTGATTCCGCGGCAGAAACTTTGGCCAATGTCACCGGCTGGATCGGCACTAATCTCGGCTGGTTCTACGTTCTCACCGCCACCATCGCCGTGGTCTTCGTCCTTTATATTGCCATCTCCAATGCCGGCAATATTCGCTTAGGCCCGGACCACTCGCGGCCTAAATTCAATACTTTCTCCTGGGTATCCATGCTCTTTGCCGCCGGCATTGGCGTGGACCTTATGTTCTTCGCCGTCGCCGAGCCGGTCACCATGTACATGGCGCCGCCCGTGGGCGAGGGCGAAACCATGCAGGCCGCCAAGGAAGCCGTGGTCTACGCCATGTTCCACTATGGCCTGACCGGCTGGGCCCTCTACGCCCTCATGGGCATGGCCTTCGGCTACTTCGCCTACCGCCTGAATATGCCGCTGGCTATTCGCTCCGCGCTCTACCCGCTCATCGGCAAGCGCGTGCACGGTCCTATCGGCTCCGCAGTAGACGTCGCGGCCATGCTGGGCACCGTCTTCGGTGTCACCGCCTCCCTGGGCATCGGCGTGGTGCAGCTGTCCTACGGCATTCACCTCATCTTCGGCTTTGAACAGAGCTTCGGTCTGCAGGCCGCGCTCATCATCATCGCCATTACTATTGCGACCCTCTCGGCCGTATCCGGCGTGGATAAGGGCATCCGCTTCCTCTCCGAGCTCAACGTCTACCTGGCCATCGCGTTGATGATTTACGTCGTCGTCTTTGGCAAAACCGCCTACCTCTTCGATGCCATCGTGACCAATATTGGCGACTATGTCTCGAAGTTCCCGTCCTGGACCATGGAGACCTTTGCCTTCGCAGAGGACCAGGCTGCCGCCGATACCTGGATGCAGTCCTGGACCCTCTTCTTCTGGGCATGGTGGATTGCCTGGGCGACCTTCGTTGGGCTCTTCCTGGCCCGCATCTCCCGCGGCCGCACCCTGCGCCAGTTCATCTTCGGCACCCTGACCTTCCCGTTCCTATTCATCCTCATGTGGATGTCCTTCTTCGGCAACACCGCCTTGGACATGGTCCGCTCCGGTGACTACCCCGAATTCGCCGAGAACGCGATTAACGTGCCAGAGCAGGGCTTCTATGACATGCTGCACGAGTTCCCGGGCTCTGGCATCGTCATCTTCTTGACCACCTTTATCGGCCTACTGCTCTACATCACCTCGGCCGATTCCGGCGCCTTGGTGATGTCCAACTTCACCTCCCGCATCACGGATAACCGCCAGGATGGTTCCCGCTGGCTGCGCATCTTCTGGTCCGTGACTGTAGGCGCGCTGACCTTGGCCCTGCTGCAGATCGATGGCATTGCCACCGTGCAGTCCGCGACCGTCGTGATGGGCCTGCCGTTCGCCTTCGTGGTGTACCTCATCATGTTCTCCCTGTGGAAGTCCCTGCGCCTAGAAAACGTGCAGCGCGAGGCCCGAACCACCGCTATACATGGCGTGATTTCCTCCCGCACCGAGCGCGAGCCTTCGGATTCCAACCTGTGGAAGAACCGCCTCGACCGTGCCAATACCTTCCCCTCCAAGAAGGAGATGGATACCTACCTGCGCGAAACCGCCACTTACGCCCTCGAGCAGGTAGCAACGCACATGCGCAGCCGCGGCTACGATGCCCTCTTGCTCACCAGCGAGCTTCCCGACGTCGAACTTCCCCAGCTCGACCTCGAGGTAAAGCTGCAAAACGAGCGCATGTTCCGCTACCAGCTCTTCCCGGTTGCGGCCGAGCGCCCGGACTTCAGCACGGGCGAGGGCGACGAGTACTACCGCCTTGAGGTCTATGACATGACTGGTTCCTTGGGCTATGACGTCTACGGCTATTCCGAGAACCAGATCATCAATAACGTGCTGGATCTCTATGAGCGCCACCTGGCCTTCCTCTACATGCAACAGACCCAGCCGGGCGATTCCGATGTCTCCGATGGCGCCGAGCCGGAGCGCACCTGGCGCGAAGATAGCTAAGCTGGCCAGTACAACTACCTCTACGAGAGAAAGGTTGCTTTTCACTTGAGCACCCAGAACACTTTGTTCGACCCCACGCAGACCGAGCTACTGAAGGGCGTGCATGCCGATGGCGCCCCGAAGTCCCTGTTCATCAACGGTAAATGGGAAGCCGCCCAGAGCGGCGAGACCCGCACCATCATCTGCCCGGCCGATGGTTCCACCGTGGGCCTGGTTTCCGAGGCCTCCGATGAGGACACCGAGCGCGCCATCAAGGTTGCCCGTGAAACCTTTGACAAGGGCGAGTGGGCGAATACCCCGTCCGCCGAGCGCGGCAAGGTGGTCATTCGCGTGGCTGATTTCATCCGTGAACACAAGGAGCTTTTCGCTCAGGCCGAGTCCGCCGATACCGGTAAGCGCTACGAGGAATCCTTGGGCGATATGGACGACATCGCCAATGCCTTCGAGTTCTTCGGCACCCTGGCCCAGCACCAGGCCGGCCGCGTGGTGGACCCGCAGGATCCCAACCTGCGCTCGCGCATCGACGCCGAGCCCGTCGGCGTCTGCGGCCTGATTACCCCGTGGAACTACCCGCTGCTGCAGGTCTCCTGGAAGGTCGGCCCGGCCCTGGCCGCCGGCAATACTTTCGTCCTCAAGCAGGCAGAGCTCACCCCGCACACCGCAATGCTGCTCATGGCCGCCCTCAAGGAATGCGGCCTGCCAGACGGCGTAGGCAACCTCATCACCGGCGCGGGCGCTAACTGCGGCAACCCGCTCTCCCAGCACCCAGATGTAGACATGGTCTCCTTCACCGGTGGCCTGGTCACCGGCAAGATCATCGCCAAGAATGCGGCTGAGACCGTCAAGCGCACCGCGCTCGAGCTCGGCGGCAAGAACCCGAACGTCATCTTCGCCGATGCCGATTTCGACGTCGCCGTGGACAACGCCCTCAATGGCGCCTTCTTCCACTCCGGCCAGGTTTGCTCCGCAGGCTCCCGCATCGTCGTGGAAGAGTCCCTGCACGATAAGTTCGTCGACGCCCTGGTAGAGCGCGCCAATAAGATCAAGATCGGCGGCCCGACCGATGACAAGGCCGAGACCGGCCCGCTCATCTCCGCCGAGCACCGCGAGAAGGTCGCCGCCTACGTAGACAAGGCGCGCGAGCAGGGCGCCAAGATCCTCACCGGCGGCCGCGCCGCCACCAGCGAGGACACCAATAGTCAGCACGGCACCGGCACCACCGACCTGGGTGCTGGTGTGTACTACCTGCCGACCATCATCGATGGCGCTACCCGCGAGATGGACTGTGTCCACGACGAGGCCTTCGGTCCGACCGTGACCATCGAGACCTTCACCACCGAGGAGGAGGCCATCGCCATCGCGAATGACACCGAGTACGGCTTGGCAGGCGCCGTCTACACTTCCGACGCCGGCCGCGCCGAGCGCGTTGCCCGCGCCCTGCGCCACGGCACCATCTGGATTAACGACTTCCACCCGTACCTGCCGCAGGCAGAGTGGGGCGGCTTCAAGCAGTCCGGCAACGGCCGCGAGCTTGGCCCCACCGGCCTGGCCGAGTACCAGGAGCACAAGCACGTGTACCAGAACCTCTCCCCTGCCGCTTGGGATCAGTTCGGCCTGCAGTAACTAAGCCGGCCACCTAGCATTCAGCCCCCGCTGCTCAGTGAACTGGCCCCCGAAAGTTGGACTGGTTTAATTCTAGGTGGTTAGGGCTTCAAGGGTCTGATTTCGATATTGCATCGGGGTCAGGCCCTTGAGTCGTTGTTGGATGCGTTCGGTGTTGTACCACTGGATGTACTCGTCGATGGCCTGGTTGAACTCTGCGACGGTGTCGAAGACTTCTCCGTGGTACATCTCGGTTTTTAAGTGCCCGAAGAAATTCTCCATGACCGCGTTGTCGTAACAGTTGGCTTTACGCGACATTGACTGAACACCACCGTTGTCATGAATCAGGTTGCGCCAGGACGAATGCTGGTACTGGAAACCTTGATCGGTATGCATCATCCACCCAGGCTCAGGCGCACACGTTTTAATCGTCTTAGTTAAAGAATCGGCGGTAAACGCTGTCGACGGCGATGTAGCCACGGTGTGGGCAACGATTGAACGGTCGAACAGATCCATCACCGGTGACAGGTAGACCTTGCGGCCTGCGACCCTGAACTCGGTGACGTCGCTAACAAAGACGGTATTTGGCTTATCTGGAGTGAACTTGCGGTCAAGTGTGTTGTCGGCAATGTGGCTGATCGTCCCGTTATAAGAAACATATGGCCTGCGCTGGCGGACCTTGGCTCGAAGCCCCATCTCGCGCATGAGTTTGTAGACGAGCTTGTGATTGACCACCCACCCCTGGTTGCGCAGGTCAAGTAGCACTCGTCGGTAGCCGTAGCGATACTTGTTGCGCTCGAAGCTTTCCCAGATCGCGTCTTTGAGCGCAGCGTGCTTATCCGGATCGCTGAGTCGTTTCTGGTGATAGAAGAATGTCGACCGTGCCATGCCGGCCGCATCCAAAAGGTATTGCAGACGATGCCGTGACTTGAGGATGACAATCGCCTGGACCTTCAGGCGTGTCCCTGATTCCTCAAGTCCCGCAATTTTTTTAGATATGCGTTTTCCGCTTCCAACCGCGCGATCTGGCGACGCAGCTTCGCTTCCTCCGAAAGCGGCTTCGGCGTGC
>NZ_JAKRNB010000013.1:0-90237 GCF_022347395.1 Corynebacterium sp. ACRPF | reverse complement strand
CTCGGGATGATAAGCCCCGCCGACTTCGAGAACCGCATCGGTCTAACCACCAGCAGAAAAGAAATAGCCGCCTAACCACTAGGTAGCTCCACTACGTGTCCACAATTTGCGGGCAACCCCAATGCTCATCTGCATCAACAACGACATCACCGCCGTTAACCCCCACACAGGCGAAATCTGGGGCCGATACCACCTAGACAAAACCAAAAAATACCACCGCAACCAACTCGGCGAAATCTAGAAAACGAACCCCCAAAACGAAGAAAGTCTCGAAACATCGAAATAGGAACAATGTCTCGAGACTTCACATTTGTGCCCGAGGGGGGACTTGAACCCCCACGTCCGTTAATAGGACACTAGCACCTCAAGCTAGCGCGTCTGCCATTCCGCCACCCGGGCAGGGTGTTTATCAGCCTCTCGGCTGGGCACTCCGATACTGTATCCTGCTCGAGGCTTGCTTTACAAATCGCCTGCGTGTGGCGTGAAAAAGCTACGGTTAACGGGGTGTGGAAGTACATGGTTGTAAGTCTGGGTGGGGGCTTTCAGCGTGTGAGGCAAATAATATGCAGGGCACGGCGGTTACACCACATCGACATCGGCTTGTGAGGTGGGGTACAAATGGGTCTATGACTTCTTATGCAGATGATTCCCGCTTTCCTGGACCAGACCCTTACGCGCCGCTGCGCGATGTTCCTTCCTTCGTTCTCTCGTCCACTGATGTGGTGGAAGGAGACGAGCTGCAGGAAAAGCTCCGCGCCCCAGAGAGCGTATCGCCGCAGCTTGCGTGGTCCGGACTGCCGGAAGGCACTAAGTCCCTGGCCGTAACTTGTTTCGACCCAGATGCGCCAACGGCGTCTGGTTTCTGGCACTGGGCGGCGTTCAATATCCCCGTCGAGGTAAGCGAGCTGCCTACCAATGCCGGCGCTGCGGAGGACTTGGGTATTGACGGCGTCATCAGCTTGCGCAACGATTCCGGCGAGCGCACCTACTTCGGCGCTAACCCGCCTGCCGGACACGCCCCGCACCGCTACCTCTATGCCGTCCACGCAGTTGACGTAGAAAAGCTCGACATCGACCCAGATGCTTCGCCGACCGTGCTTGGGTTCAACCTGCATTTCCACGCCCTTGGCCGCGCCATTTTGTGGGGCTGGTACGAGGCGAAGTAATGGCGAGTAGCTCTACTTCATCGCAGCCTAGCCCGCCGACGGCGCTGCGGGTGGGCGGCGCCTTCATGGTGGTCGCATTCGTGTTGGTGCTCTTTGCGTTAATTTCCGTCTTCACGGATGGTTGGGGTGCCGATTTCGAATGGACGTATTCCAAAGTGGCGATTATTGTCGCCGCGGTCATCGTCGGGGCCTTTAGTACCATGAGCAAAAGTCAGGCGGGAAACCGCGCGCAGGTTGCCGCATTGGTTATCGCCATTGTGATCATTGCAGCCAGCCGTTTTGTGCCCGGCGATGTCTTATTTGCTCAACCACAGTATTGGGTCGTGTTCTACGCCGGCTTCGCGGTGTTGTGCGCACTGGTTCTCAGGCGCAGCGTTATGGCGCAGACCTAGTCAGCACAGCAAAGACAAAGGGTCCGCCTACTTCCTCTGCGTGCAGCAGGAGAAGTAGGCGGACCTTGTGTTGAAAAGCCTTGGGCTGGACTACTCCAAGGGCTTCCAAGGAAGACCAGAGCCAACCGCCTGGGAAATATTGCTCAAACCGTGGGCACGGATTTGGGCGGCAATGCCGCGGTGGATATCGCGGATCCAGTCCGGACCGCCGTAGATGAGACCGGTGTATCCCTGCAGTAGGGAAGCACCGGAAGTGATGCGCTCCCATGCCTGTTCTGGCGTGGAGATGCCGCCCACGGAGATGAGGGTGAGCTGGCCGCCGACTCGCTCATTGAGGCGGCGCAGTACCTCTAGGGATCGCTCGGCTACCGGAGGGCCGGATACGCCACCGGCACCCATGTCCTTTACCTCGGCGGCGGGGGTCTTGAGTCCCTCGCGGGAAATGGTGGTATTTGTCGCTACGATTCCGTCGAGGCCTAGTTCGAGGGCTAGGTCTGCCACGGCGTCAACGTCGGCATCGGAGAGATCTGGGGCAATTTTCACCAGCACCGGAACCGCGGTGCATTCTTGCACGGCGGAGAGAATGGGGCGCAGCGATTCCACTGCTTGCAGGTCGCGCAGACCCGGGGTATTCGGGGAAGAAACGTTGACCACCAGGAAATCTGCCAAATCGCCCAACACCGACGCGGAGCGGCGGTAGTCTTCTACTGCATGCTCGGCAGGGGTGACTTTGGTTTTGCCAATGTTGATGCCAATGACATCGCTGTAGCGACGCTTGCGCAGGTTTTCCGCGGCGGCTGCCGCACCTTTATTGTTAAAGCCCATCCGGTTCAAGATGGCCTTATCGGCCTTCAGGCGGAAGAGTCGCGGAGCAGGATTGCCGGGCTGTGCTTGGGCGGTGACGGTTCCCAACTCTGCAAAGCCAAAGCCAATGGGAGTCCACGTATCAGCAGCCGCGGCGTTTTTATCAAACCCGGCGGCAAGTCCCAACGGGCGGGGGAATTCTACTCCGAAGACCTCTTGGCGCAGGACCGGATCGTTGACCGGCAGGATCTTTGCCAGCGCCCGGTTGGCTGGCCCGGCGGCTTGGAGCCCGCTGAGTGCAGTGTTGATAATCTCGTGGATGCGCTCCGGGCTCAGTTTGAACATGCCCCGCAAGGCAAGCTGGTAAGCCTGCGCGCGCAATTGGTCAATAGTGCTGGTCATGGTGTTAAGACTCCTTCTTCAGGTGCGGGGTGTCCACGAACTGCAGCCCGTGGCCGGTGGCGGAGGCGGCGACAAAGGTGCCGTCGCCAAGCACAGCAATATTCTGCGCATCCGGCACGGTGGAGAGACTTCCGCGCAGCTCTGGGACGCCTTTGCCAATTTCATAGGCGTGAGCCTTATTGGTATCGGTGGCGCTCACCCACGCCAGATTGCGCTTATTGTCCCAGGCTACGCCCCATGGGGTGCCCTCTACGTTGCCGTATTGGTGCAGGCGGACGACGTCATCGGAGGTGTAGACGGCCAAGCGGCCGCCCTCGGTATCGGAGGCGAGGACCACGCCGTTATCGCCCACCGCGATGCTGCCGACTCCCTGGCCCACGCGCAATCGGCCGCCCGCGCGATCATTCGTCCAGTCCACGTTTTGGATGGTGGAATCCTCTCGGTGGATGCGCACCACTCCGTCATCGCCTGAGGAATTGGGCACGGCCAATAGCTGGTCCGAGCCGGCTTCCACTTCGATGTCTCCGTCGCGCTTGCCGTCCTTATAGATGCCTACCGTGGTGGAATCGGCCGAGGTGGCAAAGATCTCGCCGCTGGATAGCTGGGTGGCGGCGGTGACGGGGGAGTCCTCTTCCATATCGACCTCTTGGGGAGAATCCGGGGAAGCGGGATCGATGAGGAGAACCTTATCTGGGCAAGCGAGCACGAAGCCCGACTCCGAAGAACTAAGGTCACCACACTCCGCAGAAATGTCTAGCGAGGTAGCCTTCTCCCCTTCAAAATCCTTCTGGCTACCGATGAGAAGCTCGTCCTTGGTGCGCACTGCCAGTGAGTCATCAAAGGCGGCAAGGTCAGTGATGTCTGCCTTAAGGTTGACCACAGTGCCTTCCGCATCCGCCTTAGCCGGGGAGGCCGCTGGTGTGGCATTGCCCTTGACCGCGGTCTCTGGATCGGCGCCCACGCCCACTTCGGACTGGCAGGCGGTCAACGCGGTGGCGCTAAGCGCCAGCAAACTGGAAAGGATAAGTGCGGAGCCGGATTGAGATTTCACGGCTACTAATCCTAACAGCGCGCGTTGTAAAAACCCGAAGCCCAGCGCGGCTGTAGTGTGAAGCGGGTGATTTCTAATACCGCAACTGACGCTGTTTCTTGGGCGCAGGTCATTGTTTTGTCCATCGTGCAGGGGCTTACCGAGTTTCTTCCGGTAAGTTCCTCCGGTCACCTGCGCATTGTTTCCGAGCTTTTTTGGGGCAACGACGCCGGCGCGTCCTTCACCGCAGTTATCCAGCTGGGAACGGAGCTGGCTGTACTGGTCTATTTCGCCCCAATGATTTGGCAGATTCTCTCCGGCTGGTTCCGCGGCTGGGCCGATAAGTCCTCTCGCGGCCAGGACTGGCGCATGGGCTGGATGGTCATCGTGGGTTCCATTCCCATCGGAATTATCGGCCTCGCATTCGAGGATGCTATTCGCGGCGCCCTGCGCAACCTGTGGATTACCGCCGCAATGCTCATCCTCTTTTCCTTCGTCTTCATCGCCGCGGAAAAAATCGGTAAGAAGGATCGCGGATTTGACCAATTGACCATGAAAGACGCCATTATTATGGGCCTTTGCCAATGCTTGGCGCTCATCCCGGGTGTCTCCCGCTCCGGCGGCACCATTTCCGGTGGTCTATTCCTGGGACTGGACCGCGAGGTGGCTACTCGCTTTAGCTTCTTGCTCGCCATTCCAGCCGTGCTGGCTTCGGGCCTTTTCTCGCTTCCCGACGCCTTTTCTCCCGAATCCGGCCAGTCCGCCTCCGGCTTGCAGCTTCTCGTCGGCACCGGCATCGCCTTTCTACTGGGCTACGCCTCCATTGCGTGGCTGCTGAAGTTTGTGGGCAACCACTCCTTCTCTTGGTTTGCCGCTTACCGCATCCCGGTCGGCGTGCTCGTCATGATCCTCTTGGCATTGGGAGTCCTGCAGCCGCTCTAAGGCACGCCGCGTTAGTATGGTGGCTATGCATTCTTGGCCAACACCTTCCTTCCGTCCTGTGCCGGGTGATGCGGCACAGCTGCGCTTGTACGATTCTGCGAACCAAACCATCGCTCCCGTAGAGGTCGCAGGGGATACCGCCACCATGTACGTGTGTGGCATCACGCCCTATGACTCCACCCACTTGGGCCATGCCGCCACCTACCTGACCTTTGACCTTATCTACCGTGCGTTCCTGGATGCCGGGAAGAAGGTTCACTACGTCCAAAACATCACCGACGTCGATGATCCGCTATTCGAACGTGCCGACCGCGACGGTGTAGATTGGCGTGAGCTCGGCACTTCTCAAATTGATCTCTTCCGTTCCGATATGGAGCTGCTCTCCGTTTTCCCTCCGCAGGACTATATCGGCGCCATGGAAGCCGTCGATGAAATCGTGGAGATGGTGCAGAAGCTTCTCGACGCCGGAGCGGCCTACGTCGTAGACGACCCCGAGCACCCAGATATCTACGCCTCCATCGAAGCCACCGAGCACTTTGGTTATGAGTCCAATTACTCTGCCGAAGAGATGCGCACCTTCTTTGCCGAGCGCGGCGGCGACCCCGACCGCCCAGGGAAGAAGAATCCGCTCGACGCACTCATCTGGCGTGCCCACCGCGAGGGCGAGCCGGCATGGGATTCGCCCTTTGGGCCTGGCCGCCCAGGCTGGCATATTGAATGTTCCGCCATCGCCACCAACCGCTTGGGATCAACCTTTGATATCCAGGGTGGCGGCAGCGACCTGAAGTTCCCACACCATGAATTTTCCGCTGCCCACGCCGAGGCCGCCCTCAACGTTGATCGCATGGCACAGTTCTACGTGCATACCGGCATGATTGGCCTCGACGGGGTCAAGATGTCTAAGTCCTTGGGCAACCTCGTCTTCGTTCATAAGCTCGTCGGAGCGGGTGAGGATCCCTCCGCTATCCGCTTGGGCGTCTTCGCAGGCCATTACCGCAACGAGCGCGACTGGTCCGACGAGGTGCTCGACGGCGCTAAGCGCCGCCTCGCCGCATGGCGGGAGGCCCTTGAGCAACCGGGAAGCATGGCAGGGGCCGAAGAGGTCGTCGCCAAGCTGCGTGCCGCAATTGCGAACGACCTGGATACCCCGGCAGCGCTCGCTGCCGTGGATGAGTGGGCAGAGGCCGACCGTGGCACGGACGAGGACGGCGCAGCCGATTTGGTTCGCACCGCACTAAATTCGCTCCTCGGCGTGCGGGCTTAGGCAAGATAGGGCAGTATCTACAGCATGAGCATTCGCGCCGATTTCCAGCCCACCGTAGATGAGTTCATTAGTGACCTGAAGTCCTTCGCCACCGGCGATTACCTCAAGGAAGAGGAAAAGGAGTTTTGGGAGGCACCGTTTGACGCCAACGTCCTCCCAGAGCTGCGCGGCCACCTTGAGCAGATGCTCGATGGGCTGGATGCTCTTCCGGACGATCCAGACGGACCACAGTTGGTCACCGTCTTGTCCAAGACCGTTCGTAAGTTGGCAGATTTTAATCGCGCTCAGCACGATGCCGTTCTCGAGCCAGAGGAAAAGGAAGAGCTCTCTGAGCTTATTTATAACGCCAGCGCGGCCACCGGAGCGGACGACGAAGCCCTCTCGCAGATTCCGGAACTGGACTTTTAGTTCAGACCCTTCCGCCTTAGTAAGTGCCAGCTCGCGCTAACTGCGCGGCTGGCACTTCCCCGCCGTGTGCTTGCACTGTAGACGGTGACACTATTTCCTTCCTGAAAGAGAAAGCTAGCTTTATTCTCGTGCCGCACTCCACCGCCGCTTCCAACCTGACTAAGCCCGCCGCCATCTTCTGGGATATGGATGGCACCCTCACCAATTCGGAGCCCCTCTGGGCGGAGGCAACATTTTATCTTTCAGAACTGCTGGGCAAACGGCTCACTCCCACCCAGCGCCTAGCTACTGTGGGCGCGACCTTTGATACCACCCTGGCAATCTGTGCGGATAATGCGGAGGTGACGCTGCAACCCGGTGACAGCGAGCGTTACCGCGCCCGAATGTTCGACTACGTCAAAGGCCTTTTTGCTCGTCAGCTGGAGATCTTCCCGGGAATCCCTACACTGCTTGAGGAACTGAAAGCCGATGGGGTGCCCATGATGGTCACGACGAATACCGAGCGCAATGTCGCTGACGCTGCCATCACTGCGTTGGGGCGGGACTATTTCGTCGATACTATCTGCGGGGATGAGGTTCCCGCCGGCAAACCAGCGCCGGATATGTACCGCGAGGCCGCCCGACGCATCGGAGCAGATCCCGCGGATTGCTTAGTTTTCGAAGATTCCGCAACCGGCATGCGCGCCGCAGTCGATGCCGGCTGTGCGGTGATCGGACTGCCAGAAGATAACCAGGTTGAGATACCGCCAGAGGTCACCGAAATTTCTCGCCTCCGCGATTCGCGGCATCTCGCTGGGGCTAAGGCCACCGACGTATATGAGTGGTTCGCTAAGATTTCGGCGGGGCAGTAGAAATTCAGAGTTCCCCTACATTCTCTAACTACCTGTGGAACAATAGGTAGACGTGAAGAACTTTGAGACTCTTTTTGCCGAGTTAGCCGAGAAGGCCGACCAGCGTCCAGCTGGTTCTGGCACCGTTGCCGCGCTGGATAAAGGCGAGCATTTCATCGGTAAAAAGATCATCGAAGAAGCCGGGGAAGTATGGATCGCCGCAGAATATCAGTCCGACGATGAGCTGGCGGAAGAGATGTCCCAGCTGCTTTATTGGACTCAGGTCATGATGCTTAAGCGCGGACTTACCCCTGAAGACCTTTATAAGTACCTCTAGGCAACACCCCACAGGATGGAAGGATCCGCATGATCAAGATTGCTGTACCGAATAAGGGCTCGTTGTCAGAAGCTGCCGTGGAGATCCTTACAGAGGCCGGTTATAAGGGCCGCGGGCATTCCAAGGCGCTCAACGTAGTGGATTCCGATAACGGAGTTGAGTTCTTTTTCCTGCGACCAAAAGACATCGCCATCTATGTTGCCCGCGGCGTCTTAGACCTAGGCATTACGGGCCGGGACTTGGCGCTTGACTCTAAAGCGAACTTTGATGAAGTGCTGCCGTTAGGCTTTGGTGGGTCCACGTTCCGGTACGCAGCCCCGCAAGGGGAGGAGTGGGATATCTCTCAACTAGCCGGGCGGCGGATCGCGACGTCGTACCCCAATCTCGTCCGTGCCAACCTTGCCGCACATGGGATTGAGGCCGATGTTATTCGATTGGACGGCGCCGTAGAGATCTCCATCCGGCTAGGGGTTGCCGATGTTATTGCTGATGTCGTGTCAACTGGTACTACTTTGCGTCAGCAAGGCTTAGCGCCGTTCGGGAAGCCGATCATTGAGTCCGAGGCGGTAGTGATTAAGCGCACCGGGGTAGATGTCACCGAGGAAGAGCAGGTAGTGCTCGACCGCATTCAGGGAATTCTGCACGCTCGAACATATTTAATGATCGACTACAACATCGCTCAATCCAACCTCGACGCAGCCGCTGGTATTACTCCAGGATTGACCGGTCCTACGGTGTCGCCGTTGGCGCGCGAGAATTGGGTGGCAGTGCGAGCGATGGTTCCGAAGAAGCAAGCTAACCAAGTCATGGACCGACTTTCCCAACTTGGAGCGGAGGCAATTTTGGCTTCCGATTTGCGCATCGCCCGCTTTTAGGGGGATCAATTTCTCTGGGTCGGCCCAAATAGATTCAGTCGTGGCTAACATTAGCGCTTGAGGTTACTCATTCGAATATAAGTCTCGACAGGCAAAGGAGCCGAGCCATCATGGCAAAGTCCTCTAAGAAAGAAGAAAAGGACACCAAGTCTGCAGCAAAGGACGTGAAGAAGAAGGAAGCTGACACTTCCACTCACGCCGCACAGCAGAAGGTGGCCGAACAAAAGGCACCTAAGAACTCCAGCAAGAAGACTCGCACCGAGACCGACCTTCTTGGTTCTTTGGAGGTTCCCGCTGACGCTTACTACGGTGTGCACACCGTACGCGCCATGGACAACTTCCAGATTTCTTACGTGACCATCAACACCATCCCGCACTTCATTCGCGGAATGGTCCAGGTCAAGAAGGCGGCCGCCATGGCGAACCGCCGCCTGCACGTACTGCCGAAGAAGAAGGCTGAAGCCATCATCTGGGCCTGTGACCAGATCCTGGAAGAGGGTCGCTGCATGGATCAGTTCCCGCTGGACGTTTTCCAGGGTGGCGCTGGTACCTCGCTGAACATGAACACCAACGAGGTTGTTGCCAACCTCGCACTGGAGTACCTCGGTGAGGAGAAGGGCTCCTATGACATCATCAACCCGAATGATGATGTGAACATGTCCCAGTCCACCAACGATGCTTACCCGACCGGCTTCCGCTTGGGTCTGCACGCAGCAGTTGACCACCTCATTGAGCGCATGGATGGCTTGCGTGCCGCATTCCAGGTCAAGGGCAATGAGTTCCAGGACATCCTGAAGATGGGTCGTACTCAGCTTCAGGATGCGGTTCCGATGACCTTGGGCGATGAGTTCAAGGGCTTTGCCAATAACCTGAACGAGGAGCAGGCATTGCTGCGCGATGCCCAGCGCCGCCTACTCGAGATCAACTTGGGCGCAACCGCAATCGGCACCGGCGTGAACACCCCGGCCGGCTACCGCCACCAGGTCACCGCAGCTCTGTCTGAGGTCACCGGCCTGGAAATGAAGACCGCCCGCGATCTCATTGAGGCAACCTCTGACTGTGGTGCATACGTGCTGCTGCACGCCACCATCAAGCGCGCCGCGATGAAGCTCGCCAAGATCTGTAATGACCTGCGCCTGCTGTCTTCCGGCCCACGCGCTGGCCTGGCTGAAATCAACCTGCCTGCCCGTCAGGCCGGCTCCTCCATCATGCCGGGTAAGGTTAACCCAGTTATCCCGGAGGTTGTGAACCAGACCTGCTTCAAGATCTTCGGCAATGACCACGTCGTCACCATGGCCGCTGAGGCTGGTCAGCTGCAGCTCAACGTCATGGAGCCGGTCATCGGCGAGGCACTGTTCCAGTCCATTCGCATCATGGGTAACGCCGTCGATGCCCTGCGCGAAAAGTGCGTCACCGGAATCACCGCCAACCCGGATGTCTGCCGTGCCTACGTGGAAAACTCCATCGGTATCGTCACCTACCTCAACCCGTTCATCGGCCACCACAACGGTGACCTGATTGCCAAGGAGTCCCTGGAGACCGGCAAGGGCGTCAAGGAACTCGTCCTGGAGAAGGGCCTGCTGGATGAAGCAACCTTGAACAAGGTCCTGTCCGTTGAAAACCTCATGCACCCAGAGTTCCGCGGTCAGCTCTTCATCGACGAGGACTAAAGTCGCGGCTTTTGAGAAGCAGTAGGGTATAGCGCCCCGCATCTTAGGCCCCACGGTCTTTGCCACTTTCACTTCATGAGAAGGAAATCTGGCGAAGGCCGCGGGGGTCTTTTGCGTGTTTGGAATCGGCGGTTGCTAGTTTCCTTTTACGTCCCTGTGCAGGGAGAATGCGGAGAAGGATACCGACCGTCTTATAACGAGACGCTAAATACATGTGGGAATCAACACAAACGGACAATTCGAGTGAATAAATCGACGTGACAGGTGCAAAATAGAAGATGTTGAGGACGGCATGCACTCTGTATGGAGATGCGTGCCCTTAGTTTGCATACAGAGCGTATGGAGTATGTCCATGGTTATTGTTCATATAGTCATCGTTCTCGCCGCCATCTTCCTGGGCGCGAGGATTGGGTCAATTGGTATCGGTATGGCCGGCGGCCTCGGTGTGCTGGCCCTTGGTCTTACCGGTGTCCCGGTTACTAGGGAAGACATCCCGTTCGATGTCATCGGTATCATCATGACCGTTATTGCCGCCATCGCCGCGATGCAGAGGGCTGGTGGCATGGACTACCTGGTGCACATTGCAGAAAAGTTTCTGCGCAAGAACCCAAAGCGGATTACGTTCTACGCGCCTATCGTTACGTGGTTGATGACAGTGCTGGCCGGTACCGGCCACACTGCATTCTCCACGCTACCGGTCATTGTCGAGGTAGCTAAAGAAGGAAAGGTTCGCCCTTCACGCCCGCTTTCCATTGCGGTAGTTGCCTCCCAGATGGCTATTTGTGCCTCGCCTATTTCTGCCGCAGTGGTTCTCCTAGCCAGCCTGTTGGAGCCAGCCGGCGCGGGCTATTTGCAGGTGCTAGCAGTCGTCATTCCGGCAACATTCCTGTCTATCTTCCCAGCTGCGTGGATTGCTAATAAGTTTGGCAAGGAACTAGAAGATGACCCGGTGTACCAGGAGCGCAAGGCGCAAGGCTTGGTTAAGGAGCCACTTGGCGCTGAAAACTTCGCGCCGCAGAAGGGTGCCAAGGCCTCTGTTCTGGTTTTCCTGGTAGCCATCGTCATCGTGATGGCCTGGGCCACGCTGACCTCGGAGCAGGTCGGCCTCATTGCAGAACCAACCCTGCCACGTAATGAAGCCATTATGACGGTTATGCTCACCGCGGCCACCATCATCGTCATGATGACGAAGGTCCCGGCCGGAGATGTTCTCAATACCCCGGTATTTAAGTCCGGTATGTCCGCATGTATTTGTGTGCTTGGCGTTGCATGGTTGGGCACCAGCCTTATCAACCACTACATGGACGATATTCAGTCTATGGCTGGCAGCGTTATTGAGTCTTCGCCGTGGTTGCTCGCGGTGGTCTTGTTCTTCGCCGCAGCGTTGCTGTACTCGCAGGCCGCTACGACCAAGGCCCTCATGCCAGCAGCCCTGGCTCTGGGCGTAAGCCCCCTTACCGCAGTCGCTGCTTTCCCGGCCGTCTCGGCTCTATTCATCCTGCCGACCTACCCAACGCTGCTGGCAGCGGTGGAGATGGACGATACAGGTTCGACTCGAATCGGCAAGGCTGTATTCAACCACCCATTCCTTATCCCTGGCACGGTCAGCATTGTGGTTTCTGTCCTCTTGGGCTACGCATTCGGCCTGGTCATCCTTTAAGAGATAGACGACAAGTTCACCTGAAAGGCGCCCTGTAGGGCGCCTTTTTGGATCGCAGCGTAAATAGGGAGATTGATTCACTTCACTTTCTTGGAAAAATGCGGGTTATTTAACTCCCGAGCTCGGTAGGCTAAGAACATGACTACTCAGCCATCCGATGTTGAAATTGCCCAAGCTCACCACCTGCAGCCAATCGTGGAGATCGCGGCCAAGGCAGGCATTCCTGCCGACGCCGTGATTCCCTACGGCACCACCAAAGCCAAAGTCGATATCACCAAGGTTGACTATTCCAAGGAAAACCAGGGCAAGCTGGTGCTTGTCACCGGTGTATCGCCCACACCTGCCGGCGAGGGCAAGTCCACCGTGCTCATCGGCCTTACCGACGCCCTAGATCAGTTGGGCAAGAAGGCCATCGTTGCCCTGCGCGAGCCCTCCCAAGGACCAGTGATGGGTATTAAGGGCGGCGCGGCTGGCGGCGGCTATGCACAGATCGTCCCCATGGAAGACATCAATCTTCACTTCACCGGCGATTTTCACGCCATTACCTCTGCAACCAATACCCTGGCCGCCATCATTGATAACCACATCCATCAAGGCAACGCCTTGGGCATCGACCCGCGGCGCGTGACATGGCAGCGGTGCATGGACGTCAACGACCGTGCCCTGCGCAACGTGGTGACCGGTCTGGGCGGGCCAGCTCACGGTGTGCCTGCAGAAACCGGTTTCACCATTACCGCGGCCTCCGAAATCATGGCAATCCTGTGCTTGGCCACGAACCTCGATGACCTAAAGAAGCGCCTCGGCGATATCACCATCGGCTTCACCTATGATCAGCGCCCTGTTACTGCGCGCGACTTGAATGCGGAGGGGGCGCTCACGGCGCTCATGCGTGATGCCCTCAACCCCAACCTGGTTCAGACCCTTGGCAGCGTGCCGGCCTTGGTACACGGTGGGCCATTCGCCAATATTGCGCACGGTTGCAACTCCCTGCTGGCAACCCAAACCGCGCTCCAATTCGGCGATATCGTCTTAAGCGAGGCCGGCTTCGGTTCCGACCTAGGCGGAGAAAAATTCGTCGACATCAAGGCGCGCTTTGGCGACCTAGATGTTGCTGGCGCCGTAGTCGTTGCCACCATCCGCTCGCAGAAATACAACGGCGGTGTGGCCAAGGATAAGCTCACCGAGGAAAACCTGGACGCCCTCAAGGCGGGCATAGTCAACCTAGAGCGCCACGTAGAAAACCTGCGCAAGTTCGGGATCAAACCGGTAGTAGCGCTCAACCTCTTCTGGTCCGATACCGAAGCAGAACGCGAGTTCATGCAGCAGTGGGCTGAAGATTTCGGCGTGGCCTTGGAGGAAGCCAACGTGTGGGCCGAGGGCGGCGCGGGCGCTACCACGCTGGCAGAGACCTTGCTGGAGAACCTGCAGGGCGGCGCCAAGCAGCTCTACGATCCGCAGGCGGGAATCGAGGCTTCCATCGAGACCATCGCTCGCGAGATCTATCGCGCAGACCGTGTGGAGTACGGGGCAAAGGCGCTCAAGGATCTGAGGTACATCCAGGACAATGGCTGGGATAAGCTGCCCGTGGTTATTTCGAAGACGCAATACTCCTTTAGCGATGATGCCTCCGCATTGGGAGCGCCGGAAGGACATACGCTGCATGTGCGCGAATTGCTGCCGCGCACCGGTTCGGGATTTATCGTCGTGCTAACGGGCAACGTTATGACGATGCCGGGCCTGCCTAAGAAGCCGGCGGCGAATAAGATCGACGTCGATAAGCAGGGCACCATTTCGGGCCTCTTTTAGGCGGGTGGGGCGCTAGGCCTTTGTATCCGCCGCTGAGCCCGGCCAGCCCGGGTACTGCGGCGGAGTGCCACCAAACTCGGGGCAGAGATCCTGGTGGGCGCACCAACCGCACAGCTTAGACGGCTTCGGGCGGAAGTCCCCGGCGCGCCCATCGGCCTCAATCTTGGCCCACAATTCGCCGAGATCACGCTCGAAGTATTCGAGCTCCTCACGGTTTGGGCTAAGAAACATCGAGTCCAACACCTTGAGGTACATCAGGCGCAACTGGTGGGGAATGGTGCCTAGAATGCGCCAGTAGACCAGCGCATAAAAGCGCATCTGGAACTGTGCATCCTGGGAATAGCGGGGAAGTGGCTTCTTGCCGGTCTTATAATCCACGACTCGGACCTCGCCGGTTGGGGCGCGGTCCACGCGGTCGATGAAGCCGCGGACGGGGACGCCGTTGGGCAGAACCGTGTTGACGTACATCTCGGTTTCTTGGCAATCAAAGCCTTGCGGATTTTCCATCTGGAAATAGCCTTTGAGCAGATCTCTGGCAGCGACGAAGAAGTCGTAGGTGTCTTCTTCTGGCACGAGCTCTAGAAGTTCTTCGTCTTTAGCGGTCATCTCTGCCCAAGAGGGCTTAATCATCTTCACTGCGGCAGGATAGGTGCGCTCGTCGCGCGGTAGCTTGTGCATCTCTTCCAGGACGGCGTGCACGAGGGTTCCTTTGACCTGCGCGATGGTCTTGGGCTCGGGCAACTTGTCAATCGCGCGGAAGCGATAGAGCAACGGGCACTGCTTATAGTCGGAGGCGCGCGAGGGCGACAAGGCGAGTGGGCGGGGTGTAGATGAAGTAGCCATGGTGTATCTAGCCTATCGCCGCGCGTTTCGTGGCAAGCTAGGAGGTATGAGTTATACCGCAGATTTCCTAGATTTCATTGCTGCTTCTCCTTCTTCGTACCACGCTGCCGATGAGGTATCCCGCCAGCTGCGTGAGGCGGGATTTGAGGTGCAGGATGAGGGAACGCAGTGGTCCGCTGCGCCTGGCGGCCACGTCATGGTGCGCGGCGGCGCGGTAGCGGCGTGGTACGTGCCAGAGGGCGCGGATAAGAATTCTGGTTTCCGCATCGTGGGGTCGCATACGGACTCGCCGGGCTTGGTTCTTAAGCCCACGCCGGACTTTTCCGCAGCCGGCTGGCAGCAGGTGGCAGTGGAGATCTATGGCGGTGCGCTGCTGCATACCTGGTTTGACCGGGAGCTGACCGTTGCCGGGCAGATCATTAGCAAGGATGGCTCGCGCCACTTGGTCAATACTGGCCCGGTACTGCGCCTTCCGTCCCTGGCAATTCACCTCTACCGTAAGGACGAGTTTAAGCCGGATCGCCAGCACAACATGCAGCCGGTTTTGAGTGTGGGTGACCCGGAGGCGTCCATTTTGCAGGTAGTGGGGGAGAAGGTGGGCGTCGCCAAGCAGGATATTGCTTCCTTTAACCTGATTACGGCCGATGCTGCTCGCGGCGAAGTCTTTGGCGCCGGCGAGCAGTTCATCGCGGCCGGACGCATGGATAACCTGTCTTCCGTGCATGCCTCGTTGGAGGCGATGAAGAAGGCCGCCGAGAGTTATCGCGGAAACGATATCTTGGTCATGATGGCCTTTGACCATGAAGAGGTAGGATCCAGCTCGCGCTACGGTGCGGGCGGTCCCATCCTGGCGGATGTACTTACCCGCACGGCTCGGGCGCTGGGGGCCAACGAGGAGGAACGCTTTCAGATGTTCTCCCGCTCGAGCTGTGTCTCGGCCGATGCGGCGCATTCAGTGCACCCTAATTACGTGGGCAAGCACGATCCCACGCACCACCCGATCATCGGCAAGGGCCCGGTGACCAAGATCAACGGCAACCAGCGCTATGCCTCCGATGCCACCACGGTGGCGTTGTGGGAAGCAGCGTGCGAGAAGGCAGGCGTGCCGGTGCAGCGGTTTGTGGGCAATAATGATGTGCCCTGCGGCTCGACCATTGGTCCCATTACAGCGACGCGTTTGGGCATCGATACCGTGGATGTAGGCGTGCCCATGCTGTCTATGCACTCGGCGCGTGAAATGGTGGGCGAGCGGGACCAAGTATGGCTCGCGCAGGCACTTGAGGCATACTTGGTGGGATAGTAACCGCAACCTCGAGGAGTCTTGAGACATGGCTTATTCCGGCCCCTTTGCCTATGGCGACCGCGTGCAGCTTACCGACGCCAAGCGGCGCCACTACACGGTCATTCTGGAAGAAGGAGGCCAGTTCCACTCCCACAAGGGCATCATTAACCATGATGACATCGTGGGTATGGACGAGGGCTCGGTTATTGAGTCCACCCTTGGCTCCTCCTTCCTCCTTTTCCGTCACCTGATGGTGGATCACGTGCTGTCGATGCCGCGCGGTGCAGCGGTGATCTACCCCAAGGATGCGGCGCAGATTTTGGTAGAGGGCGATATCTTCATGGGTGCGCGCGTGCTCGAGGCCGGCGCCGGTTCGGGTGCGCTGTCCATGTCCCTGCTACGCGCCGTGGGCCCAGAGGGGCATGTGTATTCCTATGAGGTGCGCGATGACCACCTCGAGTATGCGGTAGATAACGTCAAGGAATACTTTGGCGAGCAACCCGAGTGGTGGTCGCCGCGCCTCGGCGATTTAGGAGATGTCACCGCCGAGGACGTGGGCGGTCCAGTTGACCGCGTAATCCTCGATATGCTCGAGCCCTGGGAGCACCTGGAGACCGTGCGCGATCTTCTGATCCCTGGCGGAGTGTTCATGACCTACGTGGCAACGGTGCCGCAATTGATGAAGGTCATGGAAGGAATTCGCGAGCTCAAGTGCTTTACCGAGCCTAAGGCCTGGGAATCACTGGTGCGCGAATGGAAGGTCGAAGGCCTGGCTACCCGCCCGGAGCACCGCATGAATGCGCATACCGCCTTCCTTATCTGGACCCGCCGCTTGGCCGATGGCGTCACTCCGCCGCGCCCGCAGCGCCGCGCCCGCAAGTAAAACTGGAAATAGGCTCATCTCAGCGCCCAGAATTTAAAACGCAAGTGCCCTCTTTCGCCGGCTGAGCCGCGTTAGAGTAGTGGGCATGGATGAAGCCACGGACTATAAGCGGCAGATCAGCCAGCTTGCTGCCCGCAATCAGAAGTTGGCGGGCTTATTAAAAGAATCGCGTGGGAAGCTCGAACAGCTTTTTGCGGAGCTTAACGCGCTGGCTGAGCCGGCATCGACCTACGGCGTTTTCTTAGGCTATTCGCCTACCCACAGCGAGGTGGGAACCACCGCGGAGGTCTACACCAACGGCCGCGTGATGCAGCTTAAGGTTTCTCCCAATGTGGAACCAGGCAGCCTAGTGGCCGGCCAGCAGGTTCGCTTGGGCGATGGCTTCGTAGTGGTAGAAGGCTGCGCACCCGGGCGCACGGGCGAGCTCGCCACCGTGGTAGAGCGCTTAGGGCATCAACGCCTCATCGTGGCAAATTCCTCCGGCGAAGAAAAAGTGGTGCTGCTATCGCAGGAACTGCGCGAGGAAACCCGCGTGGCAGCAGGCGAAATCGTGCTCGTTGATCCCAAGGCTGCCATCGCGCTGGAAAAGGTGGAAAAGACGGAGGTCTCCCAGCTCTCCCTTGAGGAGGTCCCCGATGTGCGCTACGAGGACATCGGCGGATTAGACGAGCAGATTTCCCAGATCCGCGATTCCGTAGAACTGCCGTTTATCCATCCGGACCTCTATCACCACTACGAGCTACAGCCGCCTAAGGGCGTCCTCCTCTATGGCCCGCCTGGGTGCGGTAAGACGCTCATCGCCAAGGCCGTGGCCCATTCCTTGGCGCAGCAACTGGGCAGTGATGGGCCGAGTTACTTCCTCAATGTCAAGGGCCCAGAGTTGCTCAATAAGTATGTAGGTGAGACGGAACGCCGCATCCGCCTCATCTTTGAGCGCGCCCGTGAACTAGCCCAGCTGAGTTCCGACCGTCCGGTGGTCATCTTCTTTGATGAGATGGAATCCATCTTCCGCACCCGTGGCTCAGGCGTGTCTTCGGATATGGAAACCACGGTAGTGCCGCAGCTGCTCACTGAACTCGACGGAGTAGAAAGCCTATCCAATGTGATAGTCATCGGTGCCACCAACCGCGAGGAGCTCATCGATCCCGCCATCATGCGCCCCGGCCGGCTGGATATCAAGATCCGAGTCAACCGGCCGAATAAAGAGGGCGCCCGCGAGATCTTTGCACGCCACTTTGCAGAATCCGTGCCGCACCAGGGCACGCTAGAGGAGCTCATCGCCGCCGCGGTGGACGAGCTCTATGCCGATCGCCCCTTTGTGCAGCTGCACTTTTCCAGCGGCGAGCGCGAGGTATTGCACTACCGGGACTTTGTCTCCGGCGCGATGATTGCCAATATCCTCTCCCGCGCCAAGAAGCTGGCTATTAAGGACGAACTGCAGCAGCGTGCGGGCAGTGAGCAGGGGATAGGCGAGCGTGAAGGGGGCATCGCCAAGCAGCATTTGCTCCAGGCCATCGCGGCCGAGCGCGCCGAATCCGAGTACGTGCCCACCTCTACCAACCCAGAGGAGTGGACCAAGATCATCTCCCAAGACCATGCTGGTGCCCGCGTTGAGCGGGTGGAGCTACTGACCGCCAGGAGGAGCGCATGAGCCGCGTAGTAGGTACCGAGACCGAGTACGGCATTGCCACCCCGGAGCTGCCGGAGTATTCGCCCATCATTTCTTCCACGCACGCGGTGGTAGTTTATGCCGCTATGCACACTGGGGCGCGCTCGCGGTGGGACTTTGCCGAGGAGCACCCGCTGCGCGATTCCCGCGGTTTCGATCTCAAGCGCTACCAGACAGTTCCCGTGGTGGACCCCAACGCCATCGGGGTGGCCAATGTAGTCACGGCCAATGGCGCGCGTTTCTATGTCGACCACGCCCACCCGGAATATTCCGGCCCAGAGTGCACCAATGCCTGGGATGCCACGCTTTACGACGCCGCAGGGGACGCCACGCTCCTGCAGTCTGCCGCGGCCGTAGCCGGCCTTACTGAGCAAGGGAAGTCTGTCCTTGCCAACCATGACCCGTGCCCTGCCTTGCGTTTCTATAAGAACAACGTGGACGGCAAGGGCGCGTCTTATGGCTCGCACGAGAACTATCAGTACTCCCGTGCCACGGATTTTGACACTATGGCGCAGGCCCTTATCCCGTTTTTCGTGGCCCGCCAGGTAGTCATCGGTGCCGGGCGCATGGGGATCGGCGAGTTTGGCGAGGAGCCGGGCTTCCAGATCTCTCAGCGCGCTGACTATATTGAGCAGGAAATCTCGCTGGAAACTACCCTCAATCGCGGCATCATCAATACCCGCGACGAGCCGCATGCGGTGCACGCGGACTATGGGCGCCTCCACGTCATCATCGGAGACGCGAATATGTCGCAGACCTCGACGCTGCTCAAACTGGGCATGACCTCGCTGGTGCTCGATGCGATTGAGCAGGGCGTGGACTTTAGCGATCTCCGCTTGCAGGATGCCGTGGCGGAGGTCCCGCGCGTCAGCCGCGATCTCAGCCTTCAGCATCGCCTCGAGCTTGCCGACGCCCGCCAGCTCACCGCCCTAGAAATCCTCGCCGAATACCGAAACCGCGTCATCCCACGCACCGACGCAGACCATAAGGTTCTCGCGGCCTGGGACGAGGCAGTCGCGCTTCTTGCGGAAGATCCGATGCAGGCCGCGCACCTGTTGGATTGGGTGGCGAAGTATCGCCTGATCAAGGGCTACCTTGACCGCGGTATCGATCCGGCAGACCCAAAGCTGCGGCTCATTGACCTGCAGTATGCGGAGATTGATCCTGCCAAATCGCTCCATCACGCGCTGGTGCGTAAAGGTCAGATGCGGCAGCTCTTTAGCGCTGCAGAGATTGAAGACGCCGCCACCATTCCGCCAGAGGACACTCGGGCGTATTTCCGCGGCCGAGTGACGCAGAAATTCGGCGAGGACATCATTGCCGCGAGCTGGCAAAGCCTCACGGTGCGGGTAGGCGAGGCAACCGCGGCGCCCTGGGCCACGGTTCCGATGGATGAGACCACCGGCCTGACCCTCGCCCAGTGCAAGGAGATCATCGACGCCGCACGTACGGTGGAGGAACTCCTCCAGGGACTCACTGACAGCGGGATTCAGCCCGAGTACCGTAATTAATAACCAAGCATTTAGGCAGAAGCCAAAGAAAGGACTTCCTTCCTATGTCTACTCACCAGTCCCAGGTCACTGGCGGCAATGGCGGCGATGACTCCACCGGAGATGAGGAATTTAGCTCTACGCAGCTAAGCATCAATACCACCGGCACCGATGAATTGCTCGATGAGATCGATGGGCTGCTAGAAAACAACGCCGAGGAATTCGTGCGCTCTTATGTTCAAAAGGGCGGGCAGTAAGGGTGAGTGACCAGCACCCTGTCTTCACCCGTCGCATCATGGGCATCGAGACGGAATATGGCTTAACCACCAGCGCGGGCCCAAGAGAACGCGCCCTGAGCCCCGATGAAGTGACGCGCGTGCTTTTCCGGCCCATCGTCCAGGAACATTCTTCCTCTAATATCTTTTCCACCAACGCGAGCCGCCTGTACCTCGATGTCGGCTCTCACCCCGAGGTAGCCACCGCTGAGTGCGATAGCTTGAGCCAGCTTTTGGCCTATGAATGCGCTGGCGATGCCATAGTCAACCGGCTGGGCGAACAAGCTGAACAGGCCTTTGCCGCCGAGGGTCACCCGCGCGCTGTGTACCTGTTTAAGAACAACGTGGACTCGGCCGGCAATTCTTTTGGCTGCCACGAAAACTACCTCATTAGCCGCCTCATGGTGCTCAAGGACTTGGGGCTGGCGCTCTTGCCGTTCCTTATTACCCGCCAGCTCATCTGCGGCGCCGGCATGGTGCAGCCCGCAAAGGGCGATAAGCCCGCCCAATTCCTGCTCTCGCAGCGCGCGGACCAGGTGTGGGAGGGCGTATCTTCTGCCACCACCCGCTCGCGCCCCATCATCAATACCCGGGATGAACCACACGGCGATTCCAAACGCTTCCGCCGCATGCACGTCATCGTGGGCGATTCCACTATGGCCGAACCAACCATGGCGCTAAAGGTTGGCTCCACGCTGCTCATCTTGGAAATGCTGGAGGCAGGATTTGAGTTGCCGGAGTTCGACATCGAAAAACCCATTCACCATATCCGCGCCATCGCGCGCGATATGACGGGTTTGACCGAACTACCACTCGCAGGAGGGGGATCCGTCACCGCGCTCGAGGTCCAACAGCAACTGTGCCAGCGCGCAACCCAATGGTTGGAAGAACGCGAAGACGCCGGAACTCCCACGGCAGAAATGCGGCGCGTGGTGGATCTCTGGCAGCGCACGCTGCACGCCATTGAGACTCAAGACTTCTCCGGAGTGGACCGAGAAATCGACTGGGTCATTAAATTGGGACTGCTCGAGCGCTACCGCGCACGGCTAGGCGGTCACTGGGGACACCCCAAGCTCGCCCAGATTGATATGACCTATCACGATATCCGTCCGAGCCGCGGGCTCTACCATGTCTTGCTGCGCAAGGGCCTTATCGAACGCTGGATCACAGACTCCGAAATCGAACGAGCCATGGACACAGCGCCTGCCACCACCCGTGCTGCGCTGCGCGGCCAGTTCCTTGCCGCTGCGCGTAGCCTCGGGGCCAACGTCACCGTTGACTGGACGCGCCTCAAGGTCAACCGCCCAGAGCCGCGCACCGAGGAGCTCCTAGACCCCTTCGTGGCCGACGATGATCGGGTCGAGGCGTTGCTAGACTATATGCGTCTACACCACAGCTAGAAGCACACGAGCCGCACCAGGGAGACAACACAACACGTGGCAACGCACAACCCCGCGCCGAAACGGCATGATGAGGCGGTAGAAAGACTCACCAACCTCTCTTTCGCGCTACAAGGCGCCGCAAACTCCGGCGGTAGCCCGGACCGCACCGCCTCCTGGATTCGCCGCCATGTAGCAGGATACGGCGATAAATCAGATGAAGCCTTCGCCAAATCACTGGCACGAGATATCGCAACCCTCCAGCGCGCCGGGGTGCCCATTGTGCATTCCGGTAGCGAAGATGGTGCGCGTTATCGCCTTGACTCGAGCAGTTATCAGCTTCCTCCGGTGGAGTTTTCCCCTGAGGAGGCCATGGTTCTAGGTATTGCAGGAGGCGTGGGTACCACCGGCGGCTTAAGCGATTTTTCCCTGTCGGGTTGGACAAAGATTGCTGCTAGCGGCGCCTCCCGCAACCTCGCAGGCGCACCGGTATACACGGCGGTCAATGACATCACGCGACTTGCCCCAGAAATCATCACCGCGGTGCTCGCTGCGGTGCGCAATCAGCTCCGCATTACGTTTTCCTACCGTGCTAATCCGGCTACTGAGCCGGTACGCCGTGTCATGGACCCGTGGGGAGTGGTCAACCGGGACAGTCGTATCTACCTCGTTGGATTCGATGTGGACCGCAACGAACCGCGCGTCTTTCGCGCCCTCCGCGTCTCTGACATCAAACGCTCGCACGATCCCGCGGAGCACCCCAATCCAACTGAAGATTTGCAGGTATTGGTAGAGCGTGCACTGCAACGCGGGGAAAAGATCGATGCCCGCCTGGTCATCCCAGAGGGGCAGGCGCGAGAGCTTTTAGATGCCGGCGAGGTACAACCCGATGGCACGGTATTGCTGCAGAAGGTAGATAAGGACTGGCTTGTGCGGACTGCGGCCGGCTACGCCCCAGAGGTACAGGTGCTCGAACCAGTCGGGGTACGCCAAGAGGTCATCTCCCTTTTACGCAGGGTGTCGCAATCGCAGGAGGAAGGCTAGACATGGCTGATGGATCACTAAAGCTTCAGGCGCTCGTGCGCTCTTTGAATCTGATTCCATACTTCAAAAATCACCCAGACAAGACGCCCATGGAAGCGGCCAAAGATTTGGGTATGGATCCTGGCGAATTGAAAGAAGCCCTCGATCGGCTCTTTTGTTCCGGTACTGGGCGCAATACCGAGGATCTCATTGATCTCACCTTCAGTTATCGCGATGGGGTAACCATTCACAACGATCAGGGCTTGAGCCAAGCGCTGCGCCTTACCCCGACGGAAGCCGGTGCTTTGCTCCTTACCCTGGAGTCCTTGCAGGCGATGCCCGGGCTAATCGACGCCCACGCTGTCGAATCCGCCGCCGCTAAGCTACGCGGCATCATGGACGAAAAGACAGTCGCCATCTATGAGTCGCTGTCTACTCCCGCCCCAGAAGAGACGGATATCCAGGCACTTTTGACCCAAGCGGTCAACGAAAGAAAGCGGGTACGGCTGCGTTACTGGAGCGCTTCCTCAAATGCTGAATCCGAGAGGGTGGTGGACCCAGCCCGCATTTTCATCGTCGATTCTGAGCCCTACGTGGCCGCTTGGGAGGAAACAAAGCAAGCGCATCGCACCTTCCGCATCGACCGCATTAGTAAGGCTCGCATCGTGGAGGAAAAATCCCAACCGCACTTAAAAGACCTCGACTTTGATGCCTCTTCACCCTTTAATTTGGGCGATGGGGACACCGTGCAACTAGCAATTAACCAAGAATTCACGTGGCTGGCTGAGTATTACGACATGCGCCTAGGTGAAGACTTAGGAAATGGGGAAGTAGCTGCAACGATGCCAATGGGATCAGTGGATTGGCTTATTCGCTTTGCCCTTGGTCAAGCTGATAGGTTGCGGGTAGTGGCTCCTCAATCCGTAGTAAATCTCATTGCGGAGCGAGGAAACACCGCGTTGAGCGGCTATACTCAATAGCCAGTTACTTGCCCGTTCACTGCGCCCGCCCGCCGGCACATAAGTTGGCGGTGATGCTTCCTGGCATGCTGGTGCACTAGTCGAAAGAGGTTTCTCCATGAGCCTAGGACCTATGGAAATCGGCCTGATCGTTCTTGCCATCGTCTTGCTATTCGGTGCAAAGAAGTTGCCGGAATTGGCACGCTCTATTGGCCGTTCCGCGCGCATCTTCAAGTCTGAGGTCAATGAGATGCATTCCGAGGATGCCCAGCGTTCTCAGTCTCAGGCGCAGCTGAACCAGAAGCAGCAGTCCGATGAGGAATTCTGGAACCGACCAGACATGCAGCCGGGCCAGCAGAACAACACCAATACTCAGCAGTAAACGCCCCTAACCTGTCGTCGCGCGAACACCCCTGCAGCGCGCGGATATGCACCCGCAATCCGTGCAGTAGGGAAGTGTTCGCTTCTTTGCGTTGAAAGAGCCACACTGATGTCGTCACAGTCACAGCCTCTGTCTCCCCAGAAGGCAAGCAAGAGCGTGAAGGGTAAGCTGCGCTTTTCGCGCAAGCAGAAGAACCCCACCGGGGAGATGACCTTGGTGGAGCACCTGCAGGAGCTGCGCCGCCGCATCATTATTTCCGTGCTAGCGGTTGTCGTCGGGGCCATCATTGGGTTCATTTGGTACCAGCGAGCACCATTCGGGCTGTCTCCGTTGGGTGAAATTCTACGAGAGCCGTATTGTGCGCTGCCCCCCGATAAGCGAGCATCCTTCAGTGCGGACGGCGAGTGCCGACTATTGGCCACCAGCCCGTTTGAAATGCTCCTGTTGCGCCTAAAAGTAGGTGCCTTGGCCGGCACCGTATTGTCTTCTCCGGTGTGGCTGTATCAGGTCTGGGCCTTCGTTGTGCCAGGTCTCCATAAGAACGAGCGCCGCTACACGTTGAGCTTTGTCAGCGCCGCGGTGGGCCTATTCGTTGCCGGTGCCGTGCTGGCCTATTTCATCTTGTCCGTGGGTTTGGAATTCCTCATGGGTATCGGCGCCGAGTACCAAACAGCGGCCCTGACCGGTGAGCGATATTTCTACTTTCTCCTGGCCCTGCTGCTCATCTTTGGCATCAGCTTTGAAATCCCACTGCTTATCGTGTCCCTGAACCTTATTGGCGTGCTCGAGTATGAACACGTCAAAGACAAGCGTCGCATCATCATTGTCGTCGTGATGATTTTCGCCGCCTTCGTCACCCCAGGCCAGGATCCTTTCTCGATGGTGGTACTGGCTGGTTCACTCATCTTGCTCATCGAGATCGCATTCCAGTTCTGCCGCCTCCACGATAAGCGCATGCAGCGCGAACGCCCCGAGTGGATGGATCTCGATGATGAGACTGCTTCGCCGCTTGGCGCTGCACCACAAGCCGTTGGAGGGCCAACTCCTGTCGAGGCGCCGAGCAGAGTAAGCCCTTCACCGGGACCCTCTCAGCCCGTTTCACATCCAGTACAACAGGCACAGCAGCAGCCGCAGCAGACGTGGACCACCGGTGGCAAGAACGCTCCGTCGACAAGCGGCGGCTTTTTCGACGATGTCCTTTAGGCACGGGTAGCCTGGGGAGTCATGACTGAAACTCATCTGGATTCTTTTACCGCAGCCCTGCCATACCCGTTGGATGAGTTCCAGGTAAAGGGCTGCCAGGCCGTGGAAAACGGTCACGGCGTACTGGTCTGCGCGCCGACTGGCGCCGGCAAAACCATCGTGGGTGAATTTGCGGTTTCCTTGGCACTGAGCCGGGGAACCAAGTGCTTTTATACGACGCCGATTAAAGCCTTGAGCAACCAGAAGTACCACGACTTGGTGGAAGAGCATGGCGAAGAAGCCGTAGGCCTGCTCACCGGTGACGTATCGATCAACTCTGATGCAGAGATCGTCGTCATGACCACAGAGGTGCTACGCAATATGATTTACGCAGAATCCGCGGCCCTCGATCGCCTGACCCACGTAGTCATGGATGAGATCCACTTTTTGGCTGATGCCTCCCGCGGCGCAGTGTGGGAAGAGGTCATCCTCAACCTCGCGGATCATGTCTCCATCATTGGCCTATCTGCTACCGTGTCCAATTCGGAAGAATTCGGCGATTGGCTTTCTACCGTGCGCGGCGATACCACCGTCATCGTCTCCGAACACCGCCCAGTTCCGCTCGACCAATGGATGATGCTGGGGCGCAAGATTTATCCGCTCTTCGAGCCAGAATCTGGCGGACAGGTCAACGCTGAGCTAGAGCGTAGGATCCAGCGCCTCGAAGCCGGCGATACGGACGATGGTCGCGCGGACTATAAGTCTGGCAAGGGCTTTCGTGCGCGTGCGCGTCACAAGGGTGGCGGGCGCAGCGAGTTCCACGGTAAGGGAAGGGGGCGCTCCGGCGCCGCCCGGCAGCAGGATCGCTATCGCCCCTTGGGCCGCCCAGAGGTACTGAAGGTATTGCAATCGCAGGACATGCTTCCAGCAATCACCTTCATTTTCTCCCGCGCCGGCTGCGATGGCGCTCTTTATCAGTGCCTGCGCAGCCGCATGGTGCTGACCTCCCAGGAGGAAGCACAGCAGATTAAAGACATCGTCGATGCGGGTGTGGAAGGTATCCCTGAAGAAGATCTGCAGGTCCTAGACTTTAAGCGCTGGCGCGAAGCCCTGTCGCGTGGCTTTGCCGCACACCATGCGGGCATGCTGCCCGCGTTCCGGCACATCGTGGAAGACCTATTCGTACGCGGCCTCGTCCGTGCCGTGTTCGCTACTGAAACGCTTGCTCTCGGCATCAATATGCCGGCGCGCACCGTGGTGCTAGAAAAGCTCATCAAGTTCAATGGTGAGGCGCACGTCGATCTCACCCCAGGCCAGTACACGCAGCTGACTGGCCGGGCAGGACGCCGTGGCATCGATACCTTGGGCAATGCAGTAGTGCAATGGGCCCCCGCCATGGATCCGCGTCAAGTAGCTGGCCTTGCTTCTACCCGTACGTATCCTCTCATTTCCACTTTTGCACCGGGTTACAATATGGCGATCAATTTGCTGGGAATGCTCGGCTTCGAGGAATCTCTGCGTTTGTTGGAAAAGTCCTTCGCACAGTTCCAGGCCGATGGCTCCGTCGTGGAGGAAACGCGCGAGATTGAACGCGCCGAGCATCGCGTGCGAGAACTGCGCAACCAGCTCGATGATGCCGTGGCGTCGCTTGCACCACCTGCTAAAGACGGGGAAGATCCCGCCGAGGTTCTCATGGACTATGTCCGCCTGCGCCGCGAGCTCACAGCGGAGGAAAAGCAATCAAAAATCGATAGTGCCAATCAACGAAACCAAGAGGTTATCGCGGTACTGGGGCGCCTGCAGCTGGGCGATGTTATTGCCATGCCCGGCAAGAAGCGTCCAATTCTCGCCGCGGTTGTTACTCCCGCTAACCAAACCGCGGATCCCCGCCCGTGGATTACCACTGAGTCCGGGTGGTCGGGACGTATCGATGCAGCCGGAATCAATAACCCACCGATCCAAGTCGGTAGCATCAAGATCCCCAAGCCGGTGCGCAAGAATCCGCGCCGCAATACCCGATATGTGCAAGATGTTTTGCACCGCGAACACTTCGACCGGCCCAAGCGCATGAAGTCGCACACCCGCGCCCGGCCTAATAAGCGAGTGGGGCAGTTGCGCGACGCACTGCGTGGTCATCCAGCTCACGATTGGCCGGCTACTGACCGCGAACAGCTGGCGGGCCTGGCGCAAAAGCTTGCACGGCGCGAGCGTGATCGGGACAAGCTGCAATCCAAGGTCAATAAGGCTACGGATACCTTGGGCCGCACCTTCGAGCGCATTGTGGATCTCCTCGCAGAAATGGACTACGTCGAGTTCACCGGGGCTGGCGCGGACCGCACGCCGGTCATCACCGAAGAAGGCGAACGCCTTGCCAAAATTCACAGCGAATCCGATCTGCTCGTCGCCCAATGCCTCAAGCGCGGAATTTGGGATGAACTCGATCCCGCTGAGCTTGCAGGCGTTGCCTCCCTGTGCTGTTTCGAAAACCGCAAGGCCACCAGTGGGCAACCGGAAGCCGCCACCGAACGCATGGCTGACGCTATGAATGCCACGTGGCGCGTGTACACCGAACTCACCGCGGATGAGCAGCGCCACCGGCTGCCGCCCACCCGTGAACCAGAGGCCGGATTCGCCTTGGCGGTACACCAATGGGCGGCCGGCGCACCCTTGGGCTACTGCATGGCTGCGGCAAACGAAGCCGGCGCCGAGCTCACCCCGGGTGATTTTGTCCGTTGGTGCCGCCAAGTCATCGACCTGCTGCAACAAGTGGCTAAAACGGGGTACGACGGCGAAAATCAGCGCAACGCCCGCCGGGCCATCGACGCAATTCAGCGCGGTGTCGTAGCCATTGGCGCCTAATCTCCGCGGCGCGGACGAGTAGACTCTGAGGCATGACTGATACTCAGACTTTTTCCGCTGATGTCTACGCCCAGCGTCTGCACGCCGCCCAAAAGGCGGCTGCAGACAAGGGCATCGATCTGCTCCTCATTGGCACGGGGCCAGACTTTGCCTACCTCACCGGCTCTTGGGTTTCTTCCCACGAACGCTTGACGGTCTTGGTTGTGCCGCAGCAGGGCAATGCATGGATCGCCGCGCCCAATACCGATATCACCGATATCAAGGCTGCACCAGTAGGTGAGCTGGATGTGGAGTTGCGTGGCTGGAATGACGGAGAAAATCCTTATGAGCTTGCACTGCGTGGCGCAGGCGACGGACTAGGCAAGGTAGCGCTGGGACAGTCGCTGACGGCAGACCACGTGCTGCGTTTCCAAGAGCTGCTTCCACACGCCAGCTATGAACTGGCCACTTATGCATTGGCCGAGCTCTTTACCCGCAAGGATGAGGCTGAGATTGCTGAGCTGCGCAAGGCTGGCCATGCCATCGACGCGGTCCACGCGCAGGTACCACAGCTTTTGCAGGCCGGCCGCACCGAGGCCGAGGTGGCCCACGAACTGGAAAAGCTCATCCTGCAGGAGCATTCCGTTATCGATTTCGTCATCGTCGGATCGGGCCCCAATGCCGCCAACCCGCACCATAGCTTTTCGGATCGCGTGTTGGCTGAGGGCGAGCCAGTCGTCGTCGATATCGGAGGCACTTTGCCTTCCGGCTACCACTCCGATTGCACCCGCACCTACGTAGTGGGCGGAGATATTTCCAAGGCTCCGCGGGATTTCCAGGATGCCTATGCCGTGCTTGCCGACGCCCAAGCTGCCGCCCGCGCCGCAGCCCACCCCGGCAGCACCGCCGCAGACATCGATGCCATCACCCGCCAGGCGATCTCTGCAGCAGGCTGGGGCGACTACTTTGTCCACCGCACCGGACATGGCATCGGCCTGTCCACGCACGAGGAGCCCTTCATCATGGAAGGCAACGATCTCGCCTTGGAAGAGGGCATGGCCTTTTCCATTGAGCCGGGTATTTACTTGGAAGGCAAGTGGGGTATGCGTTTGGAAGACATCGTGGTGCTTACCAACGATGGCTACGAGCCCCTGAACCAAGCTCCGCGTGACGTCCGTTAATGGCTGGCGTACTGATTCTGGGCGGCCGTAGCGATATCGGCGGAGAAATCGCTAGGAGAGTAGCCCCAGGCCAAGATATTGTGCTCGCCGCTCGAGGCACCCACGGTATGGAAGGCGTGGAAGACCAGCTCCGGGCGGCGGGTGCGCGCAGCGTCCATCTGCTTGATTTCGACGCCGCAGATTTTCCGTCCCATGCCGGTGTGGTCGATCGCGCCATAGAGCTGGCAGGCCCCCTCGAGCTTGCCGTTGTAGCCTTCGGCATCTTGGGCGATCAGCAGCGGGCGGAACGCGATGCTTCCCACGCGGTCGACATCGCCACAATCGATTATGCCGCGCAGATTTCACTGCTTACACTCGTTTCCCAGCGTATGCACCGCGGCCATATCGTCGCCTTTTCCTCGATAGCAGGCTGGAGGGCCCGCCGGGCAAACTACGTGTACGGATCTACCAAGGCCGGTCTTGATGCATTTTGTCAGGGGCTGGCGGACAAGCTGCACGGCAGCCAGGTAGGCCTTATTACCGCGCGTCCTGGCTTTGTCATCGGCAGCATGACCGAAGGAATGAAGCCGGCCCCGCTTTCTGTGCGTCCGGCAGATGTGGCCGAGGTAGTTGTCGGTTGTATTGACCGCGATGCACGGCGCGGTAAGCCGCGTTCGCGCACCGTGTGGATTCCTCGGGCTCTGCAGGGCCTCGCGTGGGTCATGCGGCTTGTACCGCGCCCAATATGGCGGCACATGCCGCGCTAGATCCTGCGTTCTTTTTACTCTGCGCGCAGCAGGGGAGAGTTGATATCGAAAATAAAACCGCGTGGGGCGAGTACTCGCAGTACCACTTCGGCATCGCCCTCGGCAATATTGTGAAAGACTAATCCGCCCCACGGGGTGACGGTGATGTCAACCTCTAACTGGCCGATGAGCTGCGCAAACTCAGCAGGGATGGCGCCGCGGTGCACGCCCGCGCCGAGGTCAACTACGCCCGCAGGCAAATGATCATCTAACCAGCCAATGGGTCCGGGTTCTGCCAAGGCGGAAGACTTGTGCTCAGCGGAATCCGCGTGCTGGAGCACCTTCTCATAGTGCTGGGCAGCAGCCTGTGGAGTCAGTGGGGCAGAGGGGGCGTCGCCAAGCGGGGAACGCTCAAGGCGCAGCCCTCCGTCCCCGTCGATGCTAAGGCTGACTGCAGCCGCGCCGGTCGGTACGTCGTCGTGGGCGATAACGGCCAGTCCGGGACCGCCTTCCGCCGCTCCTAGCTCAGCCGCGATATCCTGGGCCGTGTGCTTGGCCTCCGCCGACAAAGGCGAAGCCAGTACCGGCATCGCCGTGGCGCGCAATCGCAACTCCTGGAGCTGCTGATTGAGTGCCTCCGCATCCTTAATGCCGCGCAACTCGATTGCGGAGAACCGGCCGATGTAGACATACCCATCCGCAACAGCACTGGCGCACTGCGCCAAAGTGACCCAATCCTGGGCGTGGGTGCTGCCGCCGGCAACGTGGATGCGGATGCACGTGCCGTACTGGGGGTCTTCAAAAAGCGCAGGAGTAAACATGCGCACTAGTTTAACCTGCCGCGGCTGCAGCTTCGCGCATGAGTGTTGCCAGCACTTTATCAGTCTGCCTCGTTAGACTTAGGCCATGCCGTTTATGTATTTTGCTCTCTACATGGTCGCAGAGACCCTGACCTTCTGGGCCGTCTCTCAATGGATCGGTGTTGGCTGGGCGCTTATCGCACTCTTTGTCACCATGTTCTTCGGAATGTCCATCGCTGGCATTGAAGTGCGCCGCTTGATGGGAAAGCAGGTCGAACGCACAGGGGACGGTACGTACGTCGTGCGCGGCGACAATGTGGGCAAGACCGCCAGCAATGTGGGCCTTACCTTGGTAGGCGGCATGTTGCTTTCTTTGCCGGGCTTCTTGACGACGATCCTCGGAGCCCTCTTGATCTTCTCGCCGACCCGCGCCATTTTCCGCACGATGATGGCGGCCTCCTTGTACCGCAAGATCGAAAACATGGGCGTTAAGATCTACGAGGCCACCCCAATGGCACAGCAGCACGATTCTTATGGCGACTTTGGCTCCTTTGGTCGTGGCCAAGCAACACAAAGTGGGCACCCCAGCGCGCAGGATGCTGGCCCGCATGAGGTGTTGGATGAGGAAGAGATCCGCCGTTGGAGCGAAAACCTGGATCCAGATGACTTCGGACCCTCCGGTGGCGAGTCCAAAGGTGGAAAGAGCTAGTGATGGTGACTCTTGCCCGCCTCGTTGTGGCGGGCCTTTCTGGCCTGCTCACGTATGCCGCCATCGAGCCCCGTGGCTGGTGGTGGGCTGCCGTTGTGGGCGTGGGCTTGCTGTACGTGAGCTTGCTGCCGTGGGGAACTAGGCACGTTTCCGCCCGTGTGGGCGCGCTTCTTGCAGTAACACATTCGCTCGTGCTGTATCTGCTCACACTGCCCTGGATCGGCGAGCTGGTAGGCAGCGGCCCATACATCGCTTTGGCTATATGGCTTTCGGTATACGCAATTCTACTGGGCATTGGCAGCGCGGCAGTAGCGCGGTGGAAATACGGTTTTATTGTCTTCCCGTTCTTCTACCTCGCGGTGGAGGTGTTGCGTTCTTCGGTACCTTTCGGCGGTTTTTCTTGGGTGAAATTGGCTTGGGGACAAATCGACGGACCGCTAGCCAACCTGGCTCCGTGGGGTGGAACCTCGCTCATTACCGCAGCCACGGTTCTGTGCGGCTGCGGGCTCGCCAGCCTACTGGTCCAACACGGGTGGAAGACTAAGGGTATCGCTCTCTTGGCGGCTATCCTTCCCCTCGGAAGTGCAGCGGTGGCAGGCTTTGGCATCAACCGAGACGATTCCACTGTCGGGGAAGCAAAGGTTGCCGCTATCCAGGGAAATGTACCTCGCATGGGCCTAGATTTTGCCGGGCAACGCCAAGCGGTCCTCAACAACCACGTAGCCGAAACAAAAAAGCTGGCCGCACGCGAAAAAGACATTGACCTAGTCATCTGGCCCGAAAACTCCTCTGATATTAACCCATTCCGTGACGGCAAGGCAGCCTCGGCGATCAGCGGCGCCGTCGATGCGATAGACGCACCTGTATTGGTTGGCACCGCTACGCGGGATGAGGTGGGAGCACGCAACACCATGCAGGTCTTCGCTCCCGGACATACGGTGGGAGACCATCACTACAAGAAGTACCTGCAGCCTTTCGGCGAAACTATGCCCATGCGGGATTTCTTTGCCAAATTTTCTGACTATGTGAATCTGGCCGGTGACTTCAAACCCGGCGACGGCCCAGGCGTTGTCTCCATGGCGGGAGTGCCGGTAGGCGTGGCAACGTGCTACGAGGTCTCCTTCGATAACGCCTTTAGGGAGTCGGTGAAAAATGGTGCACAACTACTGACTACTCCCACAAATAACGCCACCTTTGGCTATTCCGAAATGACCTACCAACAACTAGCCATGAGCCGATTGCGCGCCATGGAGACGGACCGAGCCGTGGTGGTGGCGGCGACTTCCGGAGTATCCGCCATTGTTCACCCAGATGGATATGTAAGCCAGTCCACGGAGATTTTCACGCCGGATGCGTTGGTAGAGCGGTTGCCCTTGCGTAGCGGCGAGACCTTTTCCGTCAGGTTTGGTTCGCCCCTGCAATGGCTCATGGTTATTATTGGAACAGTCTGCGCACTGGTAGCTTTGCGCACAAACCGCCTGCGACGCACCCCGCGCCGCTCCGGCACAGATACATACGTAGGAGCATAAACACTGTGAGCACGCTTGAATCCTCGACCTTGGTCATCATCCCGACCTATAAGGAGATCGAAAATCTTCCTCTCATTACTGGACGCGTCCGTGAGGCCGTCCCAGAGGTCCATATCCTCATCGTGGACGATAACTCTCCCGATGGAACTGGTGACAAGGCCGATGAGTTTGCAGCACAGGATGACCACATCCACGTTCTCCACCGCGAGGGCAAAGGCGGCCTGCTAGGCGCTTATATCGCCGGCTTTGAGTGGGGCTTGGAGCGCGACTACCAGGTGCTGTGTGAGATGGATGCAGACGGCTCCCATGCGCCGGAACAGCTTCACCTGTTGTTGGAAGAGGTGGACAAGGGCGCGGACCTAGTTATCGGCTCCCGTTATATCCCGGGTGGCGAGACCGTCAACTGGCCGGCTTCTCGTGAGTACCTGTCCCGCTTGGGCAATATCTACATCTCCGTAGCGCTGGGCGCTGGCCTGTCCGATATGACCGCTGGTTACCGTGCGTTCCGCCGCGAGCTGCTCGAGTCCATCGACTTTGATGAGCTATCCAAGGCCGGTTACATCTTCCAGGTTGATCTGGCCTTCCGTGCCGTAAAGGCTGGCTTCGACGTTCGGGAGGTTCCCATTACCTTCACCGAGCGCGAATATGGCGAGTCCAAGCTGGATGGTTCCTTCGTGAAGGATTCCTTGCTCGAGGTAACCAAGTGGGGCGTTGCTCATCGCGCTGAGCAGCTGCAGGATTTTGGCGGCGCCGTATCCAAGTTGGTCAACCGTGAAGTCAAGGACGGCTCCATTCATGACCTAAACGTTCAGGCCCGCAAGGGTGCCGGCTGGGTTTCTGACTTCGCCAGCGAGATTGGCCATCTGGCAAAGCACCAGATTGCGCAGCTCAAGAAGTAGGCGCCACCGCAACGCATAAGGCCCGTACCGTCCCTTAGTAAGACTAGGGAGGTACGGGCCTTTTTGCTGCCGCAGAACTTTAAGAGTTCTTTTGCTGCTGCTCCTGCTGTTCCTTCAAGAGGCGAGCTGCGGAACGGCGGCGGGAGCGCAGGTGGTTAATGCGCTCTTCAAGCAGCTCATCGAGCTCCTCGATGGAGCGGCGCTCACGCAGCATATCCCAGTGGGTGCGTGGTGGCTTAGCGGGCTTAGACTCAACGCCTTCACCTTCTACCAGGTGGCCCAGCTTGCCGTTCTTGCACATCCATTCTTCAGGGATTTCAGCATCATCCGCGAAAGGCACCTCATAAATCTCGCCGTCTTCGGTGCGGTACTTCACCATCTGGCGCGGTGCGAGGTCGTGGTCGCGGTCGGTTTCGTAGCTGACTGCGCCCATACGGCTGCCACGGAGTACGCGATCTGCCATGCAACATCATCCTTTTCAAAGAGATCCCTGATTGAGTGCGAAGCAAAACTTCGCCTAAGAGCTACTAATTATAACGAACCCCCACGCGTCTTTGTTCCCAGCCCGCCCAAAATGGACTAAAGTGTATCGGGTGATCCGTACAGCTAGTCGTGAACGCAACGTCGGTTCCTGCCAATGGTGTGGGAAGGACATTGACCAAGGCGGTAGGGGACGGCCACGGAAGTTTTGCAGCGCCTCCTGTAAGCAGCGTGCTTATGAGCAAAGAAATAACGTCAGTGGCACGGGGATTCCCGCCAATGCCGTGATCCTCACTCCAGAAAAGGCAGAGAGTTTGCGCGACGGACTTTTTGAACTACGTTGTTCCGCAGAAGATATCAATACCGCCGCGGAGGAAGGCGCTAGTGCGCAGGAGCTTGCCGGTTTGTGCGAAGAGCTTGTTGCCCTGGCGCGACGCCTAGAAGGACTTCGATAGAAGATGAAAAAGCTTTTTTATAATCGCAAGCTCGTCATCACCATCTTTGTGGTGCTGATTGTGTTGCTCACCGCCGTGGCCATTGGCCCGATGGTGTATTCGCTCCTCAAGGGCGCCGGAGTAAAGACCGAACCCGTTTCCGCCGACGGCGCAAAGGCCGCATCAACGGAGCTCGATGGCACCTGGGAGGTAGCCAAGGGCCGTGCTAATAACCATACCTCGGTTGGTTTTACCTTTAATGAGGTTCTACCTGCGGAAAAGACCACCACATCGGGTTCAACCACGGAGGTAACCGGCCAGGCGGATATTTCTGATTCCACTCTGAAAACCGCCACGGTCACTGTTGATATGGACGAGCTGACCACGGATAAGAAGGTCCGCGATCAGAACATGAAGTCCAAGCTCTTTGAGACCCAGCTGTTCCCAGTGGCATCCTTTGAGCTCACCGAGCCAGCCTCGCTTGCCGACGTCCCGGATGACGGCACCATTGGCACAGTCAAGCTCACCGGAGATCTGACTATCAAGGATGAAACGCACGAGATTTCCCAAGACTTCGACGTTCTTCGCGATGGCGATCAGATCGTCATTGGCGGCACCGTGCCAGTCGATCGACTTGATTATGGCGTGGAGACCCCAGAGATGCTCGCCGCGAAGGTCGAGGAAAACGGCGAGGTAAATCTCCGCATTTCCTTCGAGAAGAACTAGCGAAGGCCAAGCCTGTGAATTCCCGTCAGATTATCCCGTTCATGTGGCTGCGACTCATCGTCGTCATCGGCTTTACCATTTTCGTGGCCGTTCAACAGATGTGGGTCATTGTGGCCATCTCGGTTCTTTTGGCACTGTTGACTATCTGGCAGCTGTGGAGCGCTTACCGGAACCGATAATTAGTCCTTCACGGTGTTGGGGGAACTTCCTCAAATAACGTCAGTGTGACGTTATATAGTGGTGTACTTGGTCCCGCCAGTAGGGCGTATTTTCGCCCCATATTAGGTTTTCGGTCGCCGAGCGAAACACCGCCGCCAAAGGTTGGCACCGGAATGAAGAAGTCCCGAAAGATTGATGGGCCCGGCCGCCGCAAATCCGGGCTCCAATAAGCTACAGCCGGAATCGATACCTGCGCCTGAGCCTGACGGCTGGCGGATGGCGCGACAGAGACCGCGGGGCGTCGCCAAGCAAAGCGTCGTAGTGCTGCGTGGAGGGTTAAGGGAGCTGAACCGAAAACCAATAGATGGGCCGGGAAGATGTGTTAGCACTCGGGCGCTTATGGAGACGACGCACGATAGCCTCCGGATATCTGTAATTGTCCGATAATGTACATTATGTCATTGTAACTTGGGGTGGCATTCCCCCTTTTAGTTCCTGACTCCATACATTGATACCTGCACCTCGCATCTGCCGTTTGCTCCTGCCAACACGCGCCCGAATGGAGCTTCCCAGATGTGCCATTCCTTCACGACAATTGAGCTCTCGTCATTTCTCATACCGCGGGCGACTTCTTTTTCGGCTTGGTCTCTCGTAGCACATGCGGCCTTAAGCTCTGGATCGAATTCTGCGCTCGACGGATCCGATCCCTGCGCGTGTCCACCGCTAAAAACCAGGTAAACCACTTCCGGATGGTGTTCTGCATCCAGTGAACCTTTCCACCCACGCAGGCGTGCTTCTTCAGTCCAACAGGTTATCCCCGAGCGGTCTACGCATTGCCCCATGGCTTTTTCTTGGGCGCGCGTCAGTGCAACGCCTGCAAAGGACTCATCATATGAATCGTCGTTCCGCGCAAATAATACGAAGATCCGCGCGGTTCCTTTTCTTCTGCTTCTTCGTATCCATGTCCACATCTTCTCACCCGGCTATCGGTTAGTTTTCAACCAAAATGCACACTAGCGCATATAACGGCCAAGCCGGTCTCTATCAGGGGCGATTCCAAGCCGGCGAACGGACATGATCTCCACAGGGTGCGTAAAATCGACATCATGACGATTCAGCACGTAGTAGATAAGCCTTCCCGCGCAGCTCTCTTCCTAGTCCTTGAAATCAAGGACGGCGGCGAGCAAGCCACCCGCGATATGCTCACGGGGTTTGCCGGACTGTTTAAGTCCGTCAACTTTCGCTATAACGAAGGCGAACTTTATACCGTAGTCGGCATTGGTGCCTCCATGTGGCCACGTTTGACCAGCGCACCGATGCCGGAACGCCTGAAGGAATTTGAGGCAATCGATGCCGCACATAAGGCCCCGGCCACGCCAGGCGATATTCTTCTCCACTTCCGTGCGAATACCTATGACCTGTGCCACGAGATGGCCCGCCAGGTACTGGATCAGCTGGGCGATGCCGCCAGGGTTATCGATGAGACCCACGGCTTTAAGTACCTTGACCAGCGCGACTTGCTGGGTTTTGTGGACGGCACCGCCAATCCCCTCGCCGAGGAGGCTTTGGATACCGTGCTGCTTGGCGACGACGCCGACTACCCCCGTGGCTCCTACGTCACCGTTCAAAAATATATCCACGACCTGGCCAAGTGGAACGAGCTGAGCACCGAGGAGCAAGAAAAGGTCATCGGCCGCACCAAGGCCGACGATATCGAGTTGGATGACGATACCAAGCCCACTAATTCTCACGTAGCCCTCAATGACCTTGAGGAAGATATTTACCGCGAGAACATGGTCTTCGGCTCTTTCGCCGCGGGTGAGATGGGTACTTACTTCATCGGCTATGCCAAGGACCCAGAAAACGTCATGGAACGCCTGCGCAATATGTTCATTGGCAAGCCGGAGGGAAACTACGACCGCATCTTGGACTTCTCCACTGCGCTTACGGGCACCAATTTCTTTGTGCCCAGCGCGGATCTGATGAAGAACTTCGACGAGCTGCCGCCGGCCTAAGGGCCACCTGTCTAACGCCGGCCCCCGCGGTTGCGGTGGGCCAACCCAAATTGCACCGAGTCAATCATCCCGAGCGTCATAAGGGCCTCGCGGAGGGCAAATTGGAAGGTCCACAAGCGGCGGAAGACTGGGTCGAAACCAGCGGCCGCTGCTTCCCGCAGGTGCCCGTCAAAAAAGGATCGCTGCTGACGCAAGGACTCCAAGTAATGGGTGCCCACGTGTGTTTCGGACACGATGCGCAGGTTGGAGTACTTATCTACTAGCTGGTGCATTTCCGTGGTGCGCGGATAGTCCAACCCCGGCCACACATAGGCTCGTAAGGCCTGAAGCGAGGCCTTACCGGCCTCCGTCATTGACTCGGTCGCCACGATGGATTGGATTCCTGCCCGCCCATTAGGCGTCAAGAACCGGTCGACTGCGCGGATATACTCTTTGCGCTCACTAGCACTTAGTTGCTCTACCTTTTCTACGGTGACGATGGCGTCATAGTGCCCGTGCCACTGCTTAGGGTTCGGGACGACGCCGGGAATGCGCTCGACATGGATGGAGTCGTCTGCCCCCTCGAGTACGAGGGCCTCGCGCATGTGGCTCATTTGGTCCACATCACTGGTCAAAACGTCTACCGTAGCGCGCCGCTTAGTCGCCCGCATTGCCGGCTGCATTCCGGCAGCCGGGTACACCAACAGGTGGGTTCCGGCGCCGGTACGGGTGACGTCAAGCAGCCAATCCGCCGCGCGGCGCTGCGCATCTCCCAGGTCATCTCTGTCCACACTTGTGGGCTCACTCAGCGTCGTGACATCGACGAAGTGGCTCTTCGGCTCCTTGCGGCCAGCCTTGGGGCTATAGCTTTCCACCGTTTCCCTTATGGTGGTCGGTACACCACTGGAGAAAATTCCACCGACATGGCTTAATCCATCGCCGGCATAGAGTCGAACCAATTCCAGCGGCAGCTCCCCTGGCTCTGACTTACCAGCACCAAGCATTTTGGCCTTGGGGAGATAGCCTGCTCCCAATAGGCGGCCGAGTACCTTTACCAGCTGCGAGGAAGAGGCGACGGTCCACTCTCCTGCCATATAACTTTCCGCAAATCCCAGCCAACCGCTAGCGGCAATGCGCTCAAACAAGGCATCATGCCCCACCTTGAGATCTGGTCCGCCTTCGGCTTCTAGGTCTAGTTCTAGTCCGGCATCATCGCAGGCCTTGGCAAATTCTGCCTCTGCCCGGCGGGTTTTCATTCCAGGCCAACGAGGTGCGGGAACCGTAGCCACATTGGGCCAGGATTCTGCATCGATAGAGCTCAAATGCTCAGGGCGGCTAAAAGTCATAATGCCAGGTGCGCTCCTTGGTGGGCGGAGGAAGTCACTATCCGGAACAACCTTAGTCAGCTTTGTGCGCACCCCGGTTGAGGCGCTCCGGACAGCCGCGCCGGTTCTTCCCACGGAAACCGCAACGCAGCGGCGGAAGTTTATCAGTCATTAAGTATGCGCGTTCTGTTTGAAGTGTTTAGACTGTACGGGTACTAAACATTAGCTTTCTTAAGGAAGGTCGCATTAAATCCATGACTGATACCCCTTATCGCCCCAACGGTGGCCGCCACCACGTCGTCGTGGTTGGCGCCGGCTTCGGTGGTCTCAACACCGTTCAGAAGCTGAAGAACGCCGATGTGGAAATCACCCTCATCGATAAGAAGAACCACCACCTGTTCCAGCCGATGCTGTACCAGGTAGCAACCGGCATGATTTCCGCCGGTGAGGTTGCCCCTTCCACCCGCCAGCTGCTGCGCGATCAGGACAACGTCCACTTCGTCAACGCTGAGGTTACTGATATCAACCTGGCGGATCAGACGGTGACCGCCGAGCAAGACGAGTTCTCTCGCACCTATGCTTATGACTCCCTGGTTGTCGCCGCGGGTTCCGGTCAGTCCTACTTTGGCAACGACCACTTCGCTGAATTCGCCCCAGGCATGAAGACCTTGGACGATGCCCTGGAGCTGCGCTCTCGCATCATCTCGGCGTTTGAGAAGGCAGAGCTTACCGACGACCCTGCGGAGCGCGAGCGCCTGCTCACCTTCATCATCGTTGGCGCTGGCCCAACCGGCGTAGAGCTCACCGGCCAGATTGCCGAATTGGCAAACCGTACCCTCAACGATGTCTATTCCAACTACGGCACCACCTCGGCCAAGATTTACCTGCTCGATGGCGCCCCACAGGTACTACCGCCATTTGGCAAGCGCCTGGGCCGCAAGGCTCAGCGCACCTTGGAGAAGGAAGGCGTACAGGTTCACCTGAACGCGATGGTGACTGATGTAACCGCGGACACCGTCACCTACAAGGACATGAAGACCGAGGAAGAGACCACCCTGACGGGTGCTACAAAGATCTGGTCCGCTGGTGTGGCCGCTTCCCCACTGGGCAAGATGGTTGCAGAGCAGGCTGGCGTCGAGGCCGACCGCGCAGGTCGCGTCTCCGTCAACGAGGACCTGACCGTGGGCGAGCACAACAACGTCTACATGGTCGGTGACATGATCTCCCTCAACCGCCTGCCTGGCCTGGCACAGGTTGCTATCCAGGGCGGCGCGCACGTCGCTAAGCTCATCCAGGCCAAGGTGGACGAGGAATCTACCGCAAACGAGAAGGAAGCCTTCGACTACTTTGACAAGGGCTCCATGGCCATCGTCAAGCGCTTCAACGCCGTCGTTAAGCTGGGCAAGACCGAGTTCGGTGGCTTTGCCGGTTGGGTAGCATGGCTCGGCCTGCACCTGACCTACGTTATTGGTCTGCGCAGCCGCTTGGCCGTGCTGGTTAACTGGGCAACCAATATCCTCTCCCGCGATCGCGGCAACCTGGAGATCACCACCCAGCAGCGCATCGCACGCAATATCATTAACAAGAACGAGAAGTAATACCTCCTCGCTCGCACATCGTCGCCCCACCTGCTGCAAAAGCAGGTCCTGGGCGGCGATTTTTATTTTCCCGGGCTATCTGCTGCTAGCGCCGGCGATTCCACTACTGGGGAGCCCGGACGCCGATTTTCGCACATAGTTTCCGTGACCTTTGTTAGGCTGAGACACGCAACATGGGGTGCCGCACACGGTGCGGCTGAGAAATACCCATCGAACCTGCACTCAGTTAAAACTAGCGAAGGGATAGTTGTGGAGTATGCTTTTCTGCGCGCACACGACGCTGTGCGCGAGTCCACGCCACTTATTCAATGTTTGACCAATAAGGTCGTCAGCAACGTCACCGCCAATGCCCTGCTGGCCATCGGGGCTAGCCCGGCGATGGTCGATACGCCGGAGGAATCGCGCGAATTCGCCCAGGTAGCCAGCGGCGTACTCATCAATTGCGGCACGCCCAGCTCAGAGCAATACGGCGGCATGCGCGAGGCTATCGCTGGGGCGAACTCCGCCCACACCCCCTGGGTACTCGATCCGGTAGGCGCCGGCGGACTGAACCACCGCACCGAATTCATGCACGAGGTGCTGCCACTCGGCCCGGGCGCAATTCGTGGCAACGCCTCAGAAATCATCGCCCTCGCAGGTACTGGGCAGGGCGGCCGTGGCGTCGAATCTACCGATGGCGTGGAAGCCGCCCTAGATTCGGCAGTAGCACTTTCCCGGGATACCGGCGCCGTCGTGGCCATTTCCGGCCCGCGGGACCTTATCGTCCATGTCGGCGATATAACTCGTGCCGTCTACCTCGAATCGGGGCACCCGATGCTCCAAAACGTCATCGGTACAGGCTGTTCGCTTGGTGCTATCTGTGCCGCATATCTGGCAGCGTGGGAGGATCCTTTCGAAGCGATCATCGCCGCCCACGCACACGTTGGCGCGGCAGGTAGCGTGGCCGCCGAAAAACACCACGCCCCCGGCTCCTTTGCTGTTGCTTGGCTGGATGCGCTCTACGATGTCCCAACGGCGGATATTGAGGGCCTGGTCAAGCTCACTGACGTCGAGGAGGTTTAAGTGTCTATTGACTGGACTCTCTACCTGGTCACCGATCCAGATCTGGCTGGCGGGCGAGACAACGTGGTCTCCATCGTGCAGGAGGCTGTACGCGGCGGCGTTACCGTTGTTCAGCTCCGGGACAAGGAAGCTAGCGACGAACAGATTGAGCGCACGGCCCGCGAGCTGCTTGGCGTACTGGGCGATGTCCCGCTATTTATCAATGACCGCGTAGAAGTGGCCGCAAAACTCGGCTGCCACCTACACATTGGGCAGGATGACATGGCCTTTCGCGAGGCCCGGGAGAAGCTGGGTGAGGGCCAGCTTATTGGCTTATCCATCGGCAGTAGCGACGAGCTTGCTGCTATTGCGGACGATGCACTGCCGGATGTCATCGGCATCGGGCCCGTGCATTCGACCGCAACGAAGAAAAACGCCCCGGCCGGCATGGGTACGGCTGCGGCCGCATCACTCGCCCACGCCGCACGTGAGCGTGGCATCGAGTCCGTCGCCATCGGCGGAATCAAGACCCATAATGCGCACGAGCTGGCGGGCAGCGAGTTTGCCGGAATTTGCGTAGTCAGCGACATCATGGCGGCCGAGGACCCCGCAGCAGCTGCCGCCCACCTTAAGGAGGCTTTCCATGGCTAAAGGCATCTATCCTCGAGTACTGTCCATTGCCGGTACCGATCCCACTGGCGGAGCAGGAATTCAGGCCGATCTGAAATCCATCTCTGCCGCAGGCGGCTACGGAATGAGCGTGGTGACGGCGTTGGTGGCTCAAAACACCCAGGGCGTTCGCAGCGTCCACGTACCACCGGTGGACTTTCTGCAGGAGCAGCTAGACTCCGTCATCGACGATGTGGAGGTTGATGCGGTAAAGATTGGCATGCTTGCCGACGCCGCCATTACCGCCAAGGTCGCAGACTTCCTGCGTCGCCTGCCGGACGATGTTCCCGTGGTACTGGATCCGGTCATGGTGGCTACCAGTGGAGATCGCCTGCTGGAGGAGGAAGCAGAACAGGCCGTGCGCGATCTCTGCTCACAGGTGGACCTCATCACTCCCAACTTGAAGGAATTGGCAGTACTTACCCAGACGGACGAGGCGGGCGATCTTGAGCAGGCCATTGCCACGGCGAAGGAATGGGCGAAGGGTGCTGGTACCGCGGTCGTCGTCAAGGGCGGGCACCTCGATGCCGACATTGCCGACAATGCAGTGGTCAATACGGATGGGTCCGTGCACCGCGTTGCTTCCAGCCGTGTGGACACGAAGAATACGCATGGTACTGGCTGTTCCCTTTCCTCTGCCCTAGCCACTCGCCTGGGAGCCGGCGATAGTCCCGCGGCAGCTCTAACGTGGTCCACCCAATGGCTGCACGAGGCCATTGCCCATGCGGATGCGCTTCACGTGGGCAAGGGACACGGGCCCGTGGACCACCTGCATCGCTCGCAGCGTCTCATGCAGGCTGCCTCTACCCTGCCCCAGCCGTACTTATCCGGCAACCTGGTAGAACCGGAAAACGTCGACCAGCCCCGCGTTTCCGCGGCCGGCCCACACACGCAACGCCTGTGGAACCTAGCCGGGGAATACTGGGAGGCCATCAAGGATCTGCCCTTTATTCGGGCCTTGGGCACGGGAGCGTTGGAAAAGGATGCCTTTGGCTTCTACCTCGACCAAGATGCCCAGTACCTGAACGCTTATTCCAAGGCGTTAGCTCGCCTCGCCAGCCAAGCCCCAGAAGCGGCACAGCAGCTGCACTGGGCTGAGGGAGCGCATGATTGCTTGGCGGTGGAGGCCGAGCTGCACCGCGGCTGGCTCGAAAGCAATATCACGACCGCAGCCTCCCGGGTAACTAGCGCCTATACGGATTTCCTTATCCGCTCGACGCATACGGATGACTACGTGGTAGGTGCTGCGGCGGTACTGCCCTGCTACTGGCTGTATGCAGAGGTAGGCCTCCACCTTGCAGAATTTGATTCCCCCAAACACCCCTATCACTCATGGCTTTCCATGTACGGCGGCGAGGACTTCCTCAACGGGGTTCGCGCTAGCCTCGACATCGTCGAACAAGCCCTCGCCGGGGCGGATGAGCGCACCCGCCTGCGGGCCGAGCGCGCCTATATCACCGCTAGCCACCATGAGGTCGACTTCTTCGACCAAGCCGATAGGCGTTTTTAGGCCAGCAGGTCGGAGCCAGGGCGCGAAAGAACGGCGACGAGGAAGGTGGAATGCTCCGAGAAGAGCTTCATGTCCCACGAGGAGAAAGTGAAGTCGACTCGGTAGCCCACCTTCTGCGCCATGTCGAGGAAATCCGCAAATTCCCACCCACGGCCTTCGCCAAAGCCGGTGACGAGGCGACCACCGGGTTTGAGAGAATTATAGATATTGCGCAGCGCGTGCTCGCGGCCGTCCTTGGCTAGAAAGCCCATGACATTGCCTGCGGACACGGCGATATCAAAGGGGCCTTCTGGCACCTCTTCCTCGCACAGATCTCCCACGAACCATTGCCCCTCTGGGAAGTCGTGCTCAGCGTGCTCGATGAGAATGGGGTCTACATCGACGCCCACAACGCTGTGGCCACGGCGAAGCAGCTCGCCGCCGACGCGGCCGGTGCCACAGCCGGCATCGAGGATGGTGGAGTTGCGCTCCACCATGGCGTCGATAAGCCGGGCCTCGCCATTGATGTCTTTGCCCTGTGCGGCAAGCACCTTCCATTTGCGGGCAAAGTTATGGGAGTGCTCGGGATTAGCTTCGGTTACTTCTTTCCACGTAGGCATAGATTCGATTATATTACCCGGCTTCGGTGTAAGATTTACCCGCTGCGTAAAATCGCTGCCTGCCCATTGGGAAAATACCCGCACTACCGCGCAAAGGAGGCTGAAAAGATGCCATCCGTACCTTCACCCTTTAGGGGCCGCAAGAAATCCGAGCCTCCTAGTAAGCCTACTTCCCTGCCGGTACCACCGGAGCGCGCCATCGAACATTGCCGCGTCTTTGTGGATGGCGAGGCGCTTCCCGGGGAGTATTCCACCAGCTCCGCGCTGGAAGCCATAGAGGAATACGGCCGCGGATTTATTTGGGTGGGCCTCCATGAGCCCTACGAGTCCCAAATGACCAAAGTGGCTTCCCAGTTTGGCATCCATGAACTTATCGTGGAAGACGTCGTTATGGCCCACCAGCGCCCCAAGCTCGAGCGTTACGATGATCAGCTCTTCGTGGTCGCGCGTTCCGTGAACTACCGCGATCACGATGAGGTCACGGATAAGCGCCAGATCATTTCCACCGGTGAGATCCAGATGATCATGGGCTCCAACTTCATCATCACCGTGCGCCACGGCGCAAAGCTGCCCAACCTGGCTTATACGGTAGAAGATGAACAGGACTTGGTGGAGCTTGGACCGGTGGCCATGGCCTGGAAGATCCTGGATATGATGGTGGACCGCTACTCGGAGATTTCCCGCCTTATCAGCATCGAAGTCGATGAGCTGGAAGAAGAAATCTTCACCCCGAGCCTCAAGTTTGATGTGGACCGCATCTACATGTTCAAGCGCGAGGTGCTAGAGATGAAGCATGCCATTGACCCGCTCTCAGTGGCGCTGAAGTCCATGGTTTCTGACCACAAGGATTTAATTTCCAAACAATTGCGCTCCTACCTGCGCGACGTCAACGACCATGAGCTAGTGGTCAAGGACCAGGTCTCCAGCTTCGATGAGCGTCTTACCTCGCTTATCGACGCCTCCGTGGCCAAGGTAACGATGCAACAGAACTCCGACATGCGCACCATTTCCGCGGTCGTTGGCATGTGGGCCGCACCCACCCTGGTGGCGGGTATCTACGGGATGAACTTCGACATCATGCCGGAGCTGCACTGGGCGCTGGGGTACCCCATGGCGATTATCATTATGATCTTGGTCGTTGTGGGCCTGTGGGCTTGGTTCCGAAAGAACCACTGGCTCTAATCCCTCCGGTACGCTCGTACACTATGAGCGATATCACTGTTTACGGCGCTACCGGGCTGGTCGGCCAATTGGTGGCGCGCTACCTTGCCTCGATTAACGCGCCCTCTGTGACTCTGGCCGGCCGGAACCGACCGGTGCTAGCCGCGCTGCGCGATGAACTCAATCAGCACTGGGACATCGCCATCGCCGCCGCCGATGATGCCGACGCTGTAGAGCACATGGTGGAAAATACCAAGGTACTAATCACCGTGGTGGGTCCCTACAGCCTGTATGGCGGCCACGTCGTTGCCGCCTGTGCGCGCCATGGCGTAGATTATGTTGACCTCTGCGGTGAGGTTCCCTTTATTCGCCGGAGCATCGATTCTCACCACGCCACCGCCCAATCCACGGGTGCGCGCATCGTTCACTCCTGTGGCTTTGATTCCGTGCCCTCGGATATTGGCATACTCAATCTCTACCAGGCAGCAGGAAAGCCGTTTGCACGAGTACAGATGGTCGTCGACAAGCTCAAAGGCGGAATCTCGCCAGGCACCATCGAGTCTTCCCTGCAGGTCTCGCATGCCGCGCACGCGGATAAAGAGGTAGCCCGCAACCTGCACAATCCTTACTCGCTGGACCCGGATCCCAAGGCCGGGCCACGCTTAGACGGCCTTCAGAATGACTTCGAAATCAAAGAAGTCGACGGCGTGGGCTGGGTAGGACCATTTTTCATGTCCATGTTCAATACCCGCGTGGTGCGCCGCTCTAACGCTCTGCTGGGGCGCGCGTGGGGAACACGCCTGTTTTACAAAGAAGCATGGTGGGCCGGCACCGGTCTTCCCGGTCGCGCCCGCGCCTATGGGCTGGCGCTCGCCACCAAGTTACTTTTCGATGGCACTCAGTCGCGCCTGCGCCCACTGGTGGAAAAGGTCCTGCCCAAACCCGGGCCGCAGGGCGCGCATTTCCAGGTCAGCCACCACGGCATTACCGAAGACGGCGAACGCTGGCGAGCAACTGTGTCGGCACAAGGCGACCCGGGCTACGAAGTCACCGCAATGATGCTGAGCCAGGCGGCGCTCTGCTTGCTCGATTCGCGCTCTAATGCCGGCCGTGCAGGCGGCGTACTCACCCCGGCCACCGCACTTGGAAAGCCCTATCTTGAGCGGCTTTCCGCCCACGGCATGTCTTTTACCGCCGCTCGGGTGAACTAGCGCAGAATCATAGTGCGCAAGGTGGTGCGGGCGATAAGCTCGCGGCCTTGCCGCACCTCGACGCTCCACACGTGGGTGCGGCCGCCTAGCTGAACTGGCGTAGCCACGGCTTCTAACTCGCCCTCACCTGTGGAGCGAATGAAGTCGCTGGAGTTATTGACGCCGACTGCGGGGGCGTCGGCAGCCGCCACGCTGGCAATGGAGGCCACGGTTTCTGCGATGGAGCAATACAACCCACCGTTGGCTACTCCCCAAGGTTGGTGATGCTCCGGCAGCACCTGTAGTTTCGCACGGGCCTCGCGCGGGCCCACGTGGGTGAACTGCAGTCCTAGCAATTCCGCAAGGCCGCCGTTTAAGGCATTGAGAGACTCCAGTTCTTCTGCATTGAGCACCCGCGTATGCGCGACGTGGAGCAAGTCATTGAGTTTTTGCGTATCCGACATAGTCCACCAGCCTAGCCATTGATGCCAGCCTCGCGTCCTAGTGACGTAGGATAGGCAGCATGACTGATAAGAATGAACTTGCTCAGATTGGCGTCGTGGGATTGGCGGTCATGGGCTCTAATTTGGCCCGTAACTTTGCCCGCAACGGCAATACCGTAGCGGTGTATAACCGCAGCCCTGAAAAGACTCATGCACTCATTGAGGGCCACGGTGAGGAAGGCAACTTCGTACCTTCGGAAACCATCGAGGACTTTGTGGCTTCCTTGGAGCGCCCACGCAAGGCAATCATTATGGTCAAGGCTGGCAAGGCCACCGATGCCGTCATCGATCAGCTGGCCGAGGCCATGGACGATGGCGATATCATCATCGACGGCGGCAATGCCTTGTTCACTGACACCATTCGCCGCGAGAAGGACGTAGCCGCCCGCGGCAAGCACTTCGTCGGCGCCGGAATCTCCGGCGGCGAGGAGGGCGCGCTCAACGGTCCGGCCATCATGCCCGGCGGCCCCAAGGAGTCGTGGGAGACCCTCGGCCCGATTCTTGAGTCCATCGCTGCCAACGTGGACGGCACTCCGTGTGTAACCCACATTGGTGCAGACGGCGCCGGCCACTTTGTCAAGATGGTCCACAATGGCATCGAGTATGCCGATATGCAGGTCATCGGCGAGGCCTATCAGCTGCTGCGCTATGGCGCGGGCATGGAGCCGGCCGAGATCGCAGAGGTATTCCGCGAATGGAACTCCGGCGACCTTGATTCCTACCTCATTGAAATCACCGCCGAGGTTCTGGCTCAAAAGGATCCGGAGACTGGCGCCCCGCTGGTCGATATCATCGTGGACGCCGCGGGCCAGAAGGGCACCGGACGCTGGACTGCCATCAATGGATTGGAACTCGGCGTTCCGATTACCGGTATTGCCGAATCCGTCTTCGCCCGCGCGCTGTCCTCCTCCACCGCGCAGCGCAGCGCCGCCCAAGAAGGCCAGCTTCCCGCCGGCACCATCAAGCCCTTGGACGTGGACAAGGCCGAGTTCATCGAGGATGTGCGCCGCGCGCTCTATGCCGCCAAGCTCATTGCCTACTCCCAGGGCTTTGACGAGATTAAGGCCGGGTCCGACGAATTCGGTTGGGACGTTGACCCGCGCGATCTGGCAACGATCTGGCGCGGCGGCTGCATCATCCGGGCCAAGTTCTTGGATCGCATCCGCGCAGCCTACGACAATAATGCGGACCTGCCCGCCCTCATTCTCGACCCCTACTTCAAGGGCGAGCTGGAAGACCTCATCGACCCTTGGCGCCGCGTGGTCGTCGCCGCTACCCAGCTGGGACTTCCGGCACCGGTCTTTGCGTCGTCCCTCTCCTACTACGACAGCCTGCGTGCCGAGCGCCTGCCGGCCGCTCTCATTCAGGGCCAGCGCGATTTCTTCGGCGCCCACACCTTCAAGCGCACCGACAAGCCGGGCACCTTCCACATTGAGTGGTCCGGTGACCGCAGCCTGACCCAGACCGACTAGATTCGCAGTCACGTGATCAGGGGCCCTTCGGGGCCCCTTTTTACTTTCCCAAGCAGGTCTTTCTTGTTGAATGCGGCGATCCGACACGCTGCCGATAGGATGGGAAAGCGATGACTACCTTTGCCGATCTCGGCCTTCCCCAGCGCCTGGTGCACGTTCTGCACAATGAAGGCATTACCGAACCGTTTCCTATTCAAAAAGCCGCGATTCCCGACGCCCTCGCAGGCAAAGACGTACTCGGCCGCGGCCCTACCGGGTCAGGCAAGACCTATACTTTTGGCTTGCCCATGCTCGCCCGCCTTGCCGGAACTGGTGCTTCCAAGCCTGCTCATCCCCGGGCGCTTATCCTCGCCCCGACCCGCGAGTTGGCTACTCAGATTCACCAGCGTCTTGATGTACCAGCGGCGACGCTGGGCTTAAGAGTGCTCGCTGTCGTTGGCGGGGTAAATATCAAACACCATATCCGCTCCCTCGCCCGCCCCGTTGATGTCCTTGTCGCGACCCCTGGCCGTGCCCAGGATTTGATTGACCAGGGCAAGCTGCATTTGGATGCGGTCCAGATCACTGCGCTGGATGAAGCCGACCAGATGGCCGATATGGGCTTTTTGCCCCAGGTACGCAAGCTTCTGCGCCTAACTCCGGCGCAAGGCCAGCGCTTGCTGTTTTCGGCAACGCTCGACGGCGACGTCAACAAGCTGGTGGAGCAATTCCTCCATGATCCGGTGGTTCACTCCACTGCCCCGGTGCAAGCTGCAGTGGATTCCATGTCCCATCACCTCTTTTTCGTCGGCGAGCGGCCCGCCCGCAACGAGGTGGTGCTGCGCATCGCTGCCCGCCAAGGCAAGACCATCATGTTCATGCGCACCAAGCACGGCGTGGACAGGCAGGTCAAGAAATTGCGTCGCTCCGGCATCAACGCTTATCCATTGCATGGCGATAAAGGCCAAGGCGCGCGTACCCGTGCAATCGAAGGATTCGCCGATGGCAGCATTCCAGTCTTGGTCGCCACCGATATTGCCGCCCGCGGTATCGATATTGCGGACGTTTCACTCGTCGTTCACGTCGATCCGCCCGCGGAGCACAAAGCCTATCTCCATCGCGCCGGCCGCACGGCACGCGGCGGTGCTGCGGGTACCGTGATCACTTTGGTCATGGATGAACAACGTAAAGAAGTAGCCTCTCTCATTAAGAAGGCCGGGGTCACGGCTACGGAGCACGATATTTCCCACCGTGACAATCCTGCGGGTGCACCGATACTTAAGGAGATTACGGGCGCTCGCAAACCCAATGGCCCTGCCCTTCCCCCACCCGGGCAGGACTCGCCCAAGAAACCGGCGAAATCTGTCAAGAAGTCCAATTCCCAACGCCACCGCTCGGCTGGCAAAGTCGCCCGCCGCCGACGCCGTTAAATCAAGGAGGTAAACGCTCATGCGCATCTTGAGCCCTGAGGAATGGAGTGCTCAACAGCATGAACACGAAAGGCAAGCCACCGACCGTTTGGAGCGCTTCCGGCATCCTGGCAGCTACCATCCTGTTTTCGATTTTCTCTTTGAGTACTATCCCGTACGGCCTTCTCACCTAAAGCGTTGGCACCCGGGTGTAGGAACTGCGCTAACAGGTACTCCTCCGCACGCGGAATGGCGGGATTACCACGCCACCCCAGACGGCGTTACCGTCGACCTCGGCAGCTTTTTAGAGCGTCGTGGTGACTCGGTTCGGTATATTTCTAATCTGCTTCGGCGCTCCGCTACCAATCCGGCCCACTTTGACTGCTTCGGTCTGCATGAATGGGCAATGGTCTACCACACGGATTCCCCGCGCCATTCGCTGCCCTTGCGGCTCGGTGCGGACGGCACCAACCGGGTTGTCGATGAGCACTCAATTAAGTGTTCTCACTATGATGCCTTTCGGTTCTTTACCCCTCCCGCTCGGCCTCTTAACCTCACTGTCCTGCATCGTGAGGAGCAGCCCGACAATGACCAGGCAGGCTGCGTACACGTCACAATGGATTTATATAAGTGGGCCTGGAAGCTGGGACCACTGGTTCCAGGCGAACTTTTCCTTGAGTGCCTGGATCTGGCGATTGAAGCGCGCAGCCTTGACATGGAGGCGTCCCCTTATGACTGCCGTGATTGGGGACTTGGCGTTGTGCCCATCGAAACACCTGAGGGCAAGGCCGAATACGTCTCGAGGCAAAGAACGCTGGCGCACAAAGCTGAACCACTGCGAGACCGGCTTGTCGCTGTGATGGATCAGGCACTTGCCCCGCTAGAATGAGCCATTAACAACGGCAGTTTGCTTGGGAGGAAGACACCACATGGCACGGCATTCAAACGGGAAAAATAGCTTCGCAGTAGCGGGATGGGTTATTGCGGTGGCTATTATCACGCTGCTGGCCATAATCGCCCTGGTGGCCTTCCTTTTACGCGGCGCGGGCAACGACGACGGCGAAGACTCCGCCGCACCCGCCGCAGTGGAAGGCAGCACCGAGGCTGCACCGGAAACCAGCACGGCAGCTGCTTCCAGTGCTTCCAGTGCTTCCAAATCCGCTGCGCCTACGAGCTCTTCTTCCCGGAAGAGCTCCGCTCCAACGACGAGTTCCGCAGCAGCTCCCAAGCCCGATGTGACGATGGCGGCAAATACGCTCCTGCTCTTGGATACCTCTACGGCCATGGCGCCGATGTACGGCCCTGTATCCAAAGCCTTGGGCACCACTGCTTCTGACCTAGCCGCTGACGGCGGAGCAGTTTCTTTGTGGAACTACTCCTCTCCTATCTCCGAGACCGCCACGGTTGGGTTCCGACAAAACCTGGGCTTTGGCGATGGCAACGCTGTATCCGGCACGCTCAGTGGCTTTGGAACTGGCGGTGTTCCGCAAACGCGCAGCGCCGTTGTAGCAGCTGTCGCGAATGCCGCCGATCAAGCCGCTGGAACTGGCGACAAGGCACGCGTAGTCGTAGTAACTACTGGCACCGAGCAGGACATGGATGATGCTCAATTCACGTCCGCTCTTGACGACGCCACCTCTAAGGACGTTTCTCTCAGCGTCGTCCATGTCGGTGAAGGCAGTGTCGATGCCGCACTGAAGTCCGCGGCTGATAGCTTCACCTCCGTTGACTCAGCCGATGAGGCCACGGTCTCTGGGGCGATTACTAAGGCCGCAGGGGTCTAATACGCAACTCTTCCTTGTCTAGGGCACCGAACGACGCCTCGCTCGGTGCCTTTATTGTCGGCCGTAGTGACTACTGCTCCCCTACGCCGCGGAGCTACGGGCACTTTCCCAAATATAAGCTGAGAGTCGGCTCGGGCACTAAGCGCCTGGGCTCGACCTCGATACCACCAGCTACATAGCGCAGAGAGGAACTGTCTTGCATGGTGCACTCGTGGCGATAGAGATTAAAAATCCACCCTTCTTCCCCGTGAGCTGGGAAGGAGGGTGGATTCTGTGTGGACGAGCTTAGGAGCTCTTGCGCTTGCGGCGAGCAGCCAACTCGTCGAGGCCGACCACGTTGTCCTCGGCGAAGTCTTCGATGCGCTCCGAAGGGAAGGAAGAAATGGTGCCGGACAGTTCCTTCAAGATACCCGGAACTGCAATACCGAAGACGCCTTGGCCGCCGGCGAGCAAGTCAATGACCTCATCGTTTGAACGGCATTCATAAACGGTAGTGCCGTCGGATACGAGGGTCAGCTCTGCTAGGTCATTCACACCCCGATCCCGTAGGGACTCAACTGCCAAACGGATATTTTGCAGAGAGATGCCGGTATCCAACAGGCGCTTCACAATCTTGAGCACCAGTACATCCTTAAAGGAGTACAGGCGCTGGGAGCCGGAGCCGCGTGCCGTGCGGATGGAAGGGTTGACCAGGTTGGTGCGTGCCCAATAGTCAAGCTGGCGGTAGGTGATGCCGGCAACTTGGCAAGCAATGGGAACTCGGTAGCCCACCTCTTCGTCGGGTCCGACGTCAAAAAGCGATTCCTGTACGTAGGTCGATTCGGACTGGGGGTCCTCGTTAATGCTCACGTAATTACTCCAATGGGGTTTGTTGGAAGTTCTAAAGATCAATTAAAAGCCAAGCGCATACGCCCGTCAAGCGCTGCTTGCTCAACTGTCAAGTACAACTTTAGACTTCTCAAACCCCATTGTCACCATTAGTCACACGCGTGTCATTAACTTTTTTCGTCGTCATCCCCCGATAGGAAGTCCTTTTCCTCCATACCCAAAGACCTCATCATGGCTTCAAAATCTGCATCTGCCTGGGCATTTCCCGACGCCGAGGTCGAGGAATCATTGTTTTCTCTGGTCTGCACATCATCGCCGGTGCCGGGGGTGGAAATTTCCAGGTCGAAGTACTCTTTCGCATCCGCATCGCTGGCATATACGGATACCTGGGCAAGGAGATCTGCTTCGGCTGAAATAGGGACGTTGAAATATGCGGATACAGCAAGTGCGTCACTTAACCGAGAGTCATAAACCTCGCCGTTCGGAGCCTTAATATCTACCATGAAGGTTCCTTGGTGGTAGTTGGCAATTTCAATGGCCTCTACCCCGCCAGTGCCCTCTAGTACCTCGCAGATAAGATCGTGCGAGGTGGGACGGTTTGGCTGGTGGCCGTCTAAGACTGCGGCCAGTTGCATACCCTCGATGGGAGAAATCCACACGGGTATCAAGCGGTTTTCTTCGGGCCAGCGCAGCAAAGCGCACACATCGTCTTCGGGACCGACCTGGTGGATACCGTGGAACTCTAGGGATACATCACTCATAGCTACCACTCTCCCACAAAGACGGGAGCACGTGTGTATTAGGAGTGGTATTCGTCGCGCAGATCCGACTTCACCAGAGTTGCGTGCAAAGACACCACGAGCGCGGTCATTTGCTGGGAGATTTCCTCCGCCTTCTGATGCGCGGTATCGGAGTTTGAGTGCGCCACGGGTGCCGCTGCCTGGGAGATCAGGTCTGCCTGACGGCGGGCGTTATTGCGCAGGGACTTGAGTTCACGGGAGCCGAAACCAAATGCCTTCAGCGCCACCGCGGCAGAGACAATGGCTACGTCGTCGGTATTGAAAAAGCCTGCGGCATCCGGGCGGATGAGGCCATATTTAACCAAGGAAGCTACATCATCTTCGCTGGCACTTGCTTGGGTAGCTACCTCTACATCGGTCAGGCGGGTGACCACAGGGGCCTTAAACTGCTGCGGCGAGAGCAGGGTTTCCGCATTTCCTGCGGACACGATGGCGGTCACCTGGCCGGAATCCATGGCTTCTAGCTGCTCACGAATAACCTTCAGCGGCGTATAGTTATCGCGCTGAGTGGTGAGAATATACCGCAGTCGATCTACGTCTTCTTGGGTGAAGCGGCGGTAGCCCGAGGCCGTGCGCTGTGGACTGATGAGCCCCTCAGATTCGAGGAAGCGAATCTTGGACACTGTGACGTCTGGGAATTGCTGATTCAGCGTTTCCAACACCACGCCAATGGACATGGTCTTTGGCTTCTTAGCTTTAGGGCTGGTGCGGCGTACTGCTGCGGCCGAAGAATCTGCTGCGCTCACTGTGTCTATCTCTTAGGGGTACTGAAAGTTCTTATCGTGACATAAGTAGACTACACCGCCCTTCCTAGTAAGGAAGTGCGGCTAGTCTACGTAAAAAAATTAGCTCTGGTTAGCGATGAAAACCAAGCGGAACTTGCCAATCTGGATTTCGTCTCCCACCTCGAGCACCTGAGAGTTGCGGGGCTCGCGGTTAACGTAGGTTCCGTTCAGGGATCCCACATCAACTACCTCAAACTTGCCGTCATCATTCTTGCGAAACTCCGCATGGCGGCGGGAGACCGTAACGTCATCGAGGAAGATGTCTGCCTCGGGGTGGCGGCCGGCGGTGGTAGTCGCCTGATCCAGCAAGAAGCGGGCACCCGCGTTCGGGCCACGCTTTACTACGAGGAGGGCCTGGCCTTCCGCCAGGTTGTCGGTGCCGGCAGCGGTAGCATCATTGCCATTCGCGCCGTTTTCCATCTCCTTGAGCAGGTCTGCGCGGAATACAGATGTGGTCTCTACCTGTGGTTCCGGGGTTCCGGTGTTCTCGCTCATTGTTACCTCCGGGGATTAGTTACGAGTTACTTATAACAATACTAGCGACTCATGTGAGTCCATGACCCCTTCGCGGGGAATTATTTCACCGGAAAATATTTCCGATGCCGCTCAGCACGGAATTTCCCTTGCCCGCAAGGGGGTTATCGGACACCATGTAGGTCCATGTAGCACTCGGACGAGCGAGGCCGGCGTCATCGAGGTGCGCCCCAGTGGCGTCGATAAGCACTGTGCGGAAAGTCTCCACAGACTTGTCGACGGCCCACTGAGCCAAGTCCTTAAACTCCCTCACCGCAATGCGGTGGTACTCGTCGATTGGCGTCTCCCGTGCGATGGCGCGCAGGTGGATCGACTCGCGCACATCGTCCATGAGCTCCAGGTGGTCGGCCCAGGCCAAGTCCAAATGATAGAGCATGATCTCGCGCGCGGCCTTGATGCGAGCTTCCTCTGCAACCTCTGCTAGCTCTGCTGCGCGCTCTGGAGCGCGTTGGGATAGTTCCTGCCAGGCTTGATTAGTATCCAGTAGTTTGGCTCGGCGCTCATCAATAATAATGCGCTGATCGGCTAGGAGCTGATTATACTTCCAGGTCTGGGCATGAATTTCGAGCAGTTGACCCTCGGTCACGCGCTGGCAGTGTGCTACAAAGTCGCTCACTCGCTTGGATTCAATGCGCCCATCTTCTGCTGGTTGGGCACGCACGGTTTCGCCGTCGCCACCTTGCTGGACCACATCGTCTTCGAGGGAGACGAAGAATAAGGACAGGCCCGGATCACCTTGCCGGCCCGCACGGCCGCGCAACTGATTATCCAAGCGGGCGGTGCGGTGGCGGGAGGTACCGATAACCGCCAAGCCACCCAACTCCGCTACTGCATCATGGTCAGCTTCGTTAGCACCGCCCAACTTAATATCGGTGCCGCGTCCGGCCATCTGGGTAGAGACGGTGACGCGTCCAATATCGCCGGCCTCGGCGACGATCTGTGCTTCCTGCTCATCGTTTTTAGCGTTGAGCACATTGACGTCGATGCCGCGCTCGCGCAACGCATCCGCCAGATCTTCCGACTCGGCAACATCCTGCGTGCCCACCAAGATGGGCTGGCCCGTGGCGTGAATGGTGGCAATTTCTTCCACGATTGCGGCGGATTTGTCATCGACCGTCGCAAAGATGCGGTCTTGCTCATCAAAGCGCTGCAGGGGTTTATTGCGGTCGATCACGGATACATGAAGATCATAGAACTGCCGCAGCTGATCGGTCGCCTCCACCGCGGTACCAGTCATGCCGCACACAAGTGGATAACGCCGCATAAGTTCTTGCAGCGTGATGGTGTCGAGGATGCGTCCGCCTTCGGAAACCTCTAGGCCTTCCTTGGCTTCTACTGCCGCTTGGAGTCCGTCGGGCCAGCGTTGGAGGTCGGCAACGCGGCCCCTGGAGGCGTCGATAAGCTGCAGCTTGCCATCCACCACGATGTAGTGGATGTCTCGGATAAGCAGGGCCTTGGCGTGCAGGGCGAGGTTGACCTTCACCAAAATGGTGCCGATATTCTCCTCCGAATAGAGCGAATCAATGCCCAATTCCTGCTCCACGCGGCGGGCACCGTTCTCGGTCAGCTGAACGGTGCGGCCGTCCTCAGAGATGGAGTAATCCAGCTTCTCGCGCAGGCGGGATACCACATTGGTGATGTGCCCGGTGGGCGCTTCACCTGGCCGATTACCGGCCAGCACTAGGGGCACAAGGGCCTCATCCACTAGGACGGAATCGGCTTCATCCACGAGGGCAACGTCGCCGGCGGCCTGCACCGTGTGGGAGCGGTCGGCAATTTGGTTATCGCGGAGCAGATCAAAGCCCAGCTCGTTGACTGGTGCGTAGATAATATCCTGCGCATAGGCAGCGCGGCGCTCGTCCGGTGTCATGCCCTCCGTCACCGAGGCAACGCTTAAGCCAAAGAACTCCACGACAGGGCGCATCCATTCGGCGTCGCGGGCGGCGAGATAGTTATTGACGGTGACAACGTGGACGCGTTTGCCAGTCAACGCGAAACCTGTAGCCGCCATGGCGCCCACCAAAGTCTTGCCTTCGCCGGTTGCCATCTGGATGACGTCTCCGGTGAGCAGGCGCAGGACTGCCTGGGATTGCACGTTGAAGGGATTCATGCCCAGGGTGCGCTCGCACGCTACGGCCAGGGCCGCAAGGAACTGCGCCTTATCTGCAATCTCGCCGCCTTTCACGGCATCGCGTGCGGCTTGGGCTACAGCTGTGTCGTCCTGCTGGCCCAATGCCCGTGCCGCTTCATCGGCTGAACCCACGATGGCCTTGGATTTCTTATCGTTACGCTCGCTTTGCGAGCCCATTGCCTTCCAGAACCAATCGAACGCGCCCATACCTCATCCTCCTTATTTTGATTACTCCTATCGACTGTAGTCAACCTGGTATGGCTTGCGGGTAAGAGGCCCGTTATTCTAGTTCTCATGCAATCCGTCAACGTTAAGCTGCCTTCGAGCCGGGGAACCGAGATGGCCGGAACCATCGACTTCCCGGACTCTCCCCCGATCGCCTACGCCATCTTTGCCCATTGCTTCGCCGGCTCCCGCCACACTCCCGGTGCTGCCCGCACTGCGAAGCAGCTCACTGAGTTTGGCATCGCCACTTTGCGTTTCGACTTTCCCGGCCTTGGCCAGTCCGCCGGAGAATTTGGCGATACTACTTTTAGCCAAAACGTTGATGATATCCATGCCGCTGCCGCCTGGCTGACGGAGAACTACTCTGCCCCACAATTGCTCATGGGCCACTCGCTGGGTGGCGCCGCTGCGTTGAAGGCGGCCACTACCATGAAATCTCTTAAGGCTGTAGCCACCATTGGCGCCCCCTTTGATCCTGCCCACTCCGTGCTTCACTATGCGGACAAGATCGGCGAGGTCGACGCCAACGGCGAGGTGGAAGTCATCCTCGGCGGCCGCGGCCTTACCATTTCCCGCAAGTTCCTCGAGGACTTGGCGGATACTAACCCCGAGGAATACCTGCCCAAGCTCCGCAAGCCGCTGATGGTATTGCACTCGCCCATTGACCAGACGGTGGGTATTGACAATGCGCAAAACATCTTCCTGCTCACGCGCTACCCCAAGTCCTTGGTTTCTTTGGACAAGACCGATCACCTTCTCACCAAGCAGGGCACGGCCGCCCGCGCTGCGGATCTCATCGGTGCATGGGCCGAGCAGTTCATCGTTCCTGATTACCGCCCGGAGGAAGTAGGCACCGACGCCGCCGTTGCACAGCCGGCCACCGGCACCAAATTCGGCGTGGTCGTCCGCCACAATGACCATAGCCTCAGCGCCGACCGCACGAAGAAGAATGGCGGCAAGGGTAAGGGCTTTACCGCAGAGGGCCTTGTTATGTCCGCACTGGCTACCGCCGCGACCCAAGCAATCAAGGATGCTGGCAAGAAGCTTGCGCTTGACGACGTCCACGTGAGCATCACCCAAACCGGCCCCGCCAGCTTTGAGCGCCGCATCGAGCTTGCCGGAAAACTGTCTGCGTCAGAAGAATCCACGCTGCGATCCGCCGCGAAGGACACCGATGTGGAGCGCATGCTCGGCAACGTCACCATCGTGGACGTGGACGCGCACTAATGGCTGCCTTCGAGTTTTCGCGCCGCTGCCCGTGCGGCACCGGCCTGACCTACGGAGAGTGCTGCGGCAAGTACCATGCCGGCACCAATGCGCCTACCGCTGAGGCGCTCATGCGCTCGCGTTTTAGCGCGTTCGTTACTGGCGACGAAGACTATCTGCTCCGTACGTGGGATCCCGATACTCGCCCTGCAACCCTTGACTTGGCTGATTCCCCCGTCCGGTTTTATCGCCTCGATATCCTGGATACCCAAGCAGGCGGATTGCTCGATAGTTCCGGCGTAGTGGAGTTTGAGGCCTTTTATAAAGGCGCGGCCGTTGGCTCACAACGCGAGCGGTCGTCCTTTCGCCGCGTGGGCGGTTCCTGGGTGTACTCCAGCGGCGAGTTTTAGCGCAGGTTACACCCCAAATTTCACAGTAGAATCCTACTGATGTAATCTAGACAGGTCGCACAGTTCGACGGCGGGCTATGGCGCAGTTTGGTAGCGCACTACACTGGGGGTGTAGGGGTCGCAGGTTCAAATCCTGTTAGCCCGACAAAAAGTTCAGCCGGCACCGTGAAGGTGCCGGCTTTTTCTATGCTGCGTTTACACCGCAAGCAAGATCGCGATTCCCAGCAGAATGAGCACCGTTGGAAACAGCACGCTTTCCCACTTTTCCAGTGCTTCTGCAATGCCCGGCCGCGTGGCTACAAACCGCGCTGCCCACACTAAGGGTGCCACGAGGATTACGAAGACCACGCAATAAGTCGCAACCTCAGCCGGCGTAGAGGTGGTAAACACTGGTACATAGACGCCGATATTGTCGCCACCGTTGGCAAAGGTCACCCCGGCTACCGCAAGTGCGCTCAGCCTCTTACCCGAAACATCCTCATCGTCATCCTCACCCCGGAATGCTTGCCACGCTGCCCATAGGCCTAGAAGCAATGGAATGAGGCCAAAGTAGCGAATCAATTCCTCAGGTAATACGGCATTGAAGCCCAATCCGACAATGGCCGAGGCCGCTAGTATGCCGAGAAAACCCACATACTGACCTAGCAGAATCGCGGGCGTCGTGCCCTTGCGACCAGCACCACGGGCGAAGAAGAGGGACAACACCACAATGTCATCGATGTTGGTGGCCATGAATAGTCCAGCAGCTGCTGCGAGAGTAGTAAGCACTCTCCTACCTTATCGCGTCATGACACTTGTCATGAAAATGTAATGACAGGGTCTATACATCATTCTTGCTGGCTACGGATACTTTCCAGGTATGAGCACTTTAAGCCCATCTACTGCACAGCCGCCAGCCATCGACGTATCCGGAGTAAGCAAATCCTTTGCTAGTAAATCCTCCAGACCTATCCGTGCGCTCAGCGATATTTCCTTCAGCATCGCCCAAGGCGAGATCGTAGGCCTACTAGGCACCAATGGAGCAGGTAAAACCACCCTATTTGATCTCATCCTCGGGCTCACCACACCCACCTCCGGCAACATATCCGTGCTCGGACACACACCGCACGCTGCGATCCGCGCGGCACAGATTGGCGCTGTGCTGCAAACCGGCGGCCTGCTACCCGAGCTCACAGTCCAGGACACCCTAAAGATGATTTCCTCTACCTTTCTTCCCCATCCCCTTCCCATCGGAGAAGTTGCCAAACAAGCAGACCTAGATCGGATCCTGCACCGCCCAGTAGGAAAATGCTCTGGTGGCGAGCAACAACGTGTGCGATTCGCCCTCGCTATTTTGGGCAATCCCCAAATCCTATTGCTCGATGAGCCAACAGCTGGCATGGATGCTCAAGCGCGCCACGAGTTCTGGTCCACCATGCACAGACAAGCAGACCAGGGACGCACCATTGTCTTCGCTACGCACTACCTCGAAGAGGCAGACAATTTTGCAGAAAGGATAATTCTCCTACACGAAGGAAAGCTGCGAGCCGATGCAAAGGCCACAGACCTGCGCGAACATTCAGACAAGCGCATAGTCGAGGCGAAGTTCGACGGCACACTTTTAAATGCGAAAGAGCTACCCGCCGTCGCCGAGTTTTCCTTGTCTGGCGGCTACGCCCGGATGACCACTAGTGACTCCGATGTACTTGCGAAATTCCTTCTCAACCACACCTCGGCCCATGACCTGACTATTCGCAAACACTCCTTAGAGGACGCATTTCTTGCTTTGACATCATCCCAGTCCTAACCCGTCACTCCGTTGGCCACTTCGTGAAAGGAACATGCCATGACCACACAAGCTGCAACGACCAGTGCGCGCACTCTCCGGTTTGCCACTCACAACCTGCTGCGCCTTCGTCGCAACCTTACTCCGCTGTTTTTCAGCACCATCTTGCCGGTATTTTTCTACCTTCTCTTTGGCACCATGATGGATTTTGGCGATACCTCCTTTAAGGGAGGAAACTTCGCCGCCTTAGAGATGATCAGCATGGCTCTTTACGGCGGCGTGGCAGGTTCCGTGTCTGCCGCTGGCTCCGCCGTGACCGCTGCGAAGACTGGGTGGGCGCGCCAATTAGCACTTACTCCCCTACACGCACGGCAGATTCTGTGGGCAAACCTCATATCCATCGGCTTTCAGGCACTGCTCCCCATAACCGCGGTGTTTATCACCGGTGCCATGACACAAGCTGCAATGCAACCACACCAATGGGTTTTAGCCTTTATCGCCTGCGTCCTAGTTTCCATTCCCTTTGGCTTTTATGGCTTGGTGTGGGCCATGGCTTTGCCCACCGACAATTCTGTCGCAATCGCCTCGACCTCCGTTGTCCTCTTCCTCTTTGCCGCCAATGTATTCACTCCACTTACCGAGCCGCTGATGGAATTGGGCCGCTTCACTCCCCTCTTTGGCCCGGTCGTGCTCGCCCAGTGGCCCCTTGCAGAAGGCATGCAGATTCTCAACGGGGAGGAAGGCACCGTGTCGCACCCCATGTGGGCCGCATGGTTAAACTTCGCGGTATGGACGACCATCTTTCTCACAGCTTGCCAGGTCCTGCGCTCTCGCGACAAGGCGCGCCGCTAATGGGCCCCTTTCGCAAGCCGTGGCGTGGTTTTAGACTCAACAGCGCTCTTTTTGCCAGCGTATGGTTGGTCTTCCTCATTCCCGGGTTGGTGATGACCTTTGCCGCGCCGGGCACGACGCTCACTGAACGAATTGGGGCTTCTGCGTGCGTTTTAGCGTTTAGTGCTGTCTACTTCTTTTCTTTTGGCGCAGTGGGCTACTACCCACGCGGATGGCGGTTAGGACAGCGGATCGGGCTTTACTGGGTGTCACTCGCGGTCATCGCAGCGGCATCAATTGGTTTCTTCGGGATAATAGCCGTCACGTATGTGCCTTACCTTGCGGCGCTGCTCGGCTTTAACCTTCCGCTACGACGAGCATTTGCGCTTACCCTGCTAATGGGGACCGTGCTCGCCACCACCACGTGGTTCTTCGCTCCTGAAAGCACCGGCTGGGCCCTGATAATCCTCTTCGCCTGGCCGATACTACTAGTGCTGTTAGGTACATTTTCCCAGCGCGAAGATAGCCGCGCTGAATTGGAACATGAATTGGACTTGGCACGCCAACGCGAGGACATCGCTACCGATGTTCACGATCTCTTGGGCCACTCTTTAACCGTTATCAACCTCAAATCAGAGCTTGCCCGCCGGCTAATAGATTCGGATCCGCAACGGGCGCAGCAGGAGCTCCAGGAGGTGAGCACGCTTTCTCGGAGAGGCTTGGGGGAAGTCCGCTCCACAGTAACCCGGATGCGCAGGCCCACTTTTGAAGGGGAAATCCACGCGGCTCACAGGGCTCTCGACACTGCCGGCATTGTGTCGTACTTGCCCTCTGCTGCCAATAGCGCTGGGCTTTACGACGCCGAATTTTCCTGGGCGCTGCGAGAGCTGATCACAAACGTGGTCCGCCACTCGGGTGCAGCGCACTGTTGGGTCCAGGTGACAGGCCACCAACTCCAAGTGGTGGACGATGGCTGCGGGTTTGACGCTGACGAAAGTCTTTCTCGTGCCCACGGTGGGATTGCCGGTTTGCGCAAGCGCATAACAGATGCTGGCGGACAGATGCTCTTTGCGCGCCGCAATGGCTGCACTTTGGCCTTGGTTACTATGAATGGCGACACGGTTTTTCTTCCTCTTACTACCGCCGGAGGCTCGGGCAATGACTAATCCCATCCGAGTTCTCATTGCTGAGGACCAATCATTGGTGCGTGGGGCGCTAATTGCCCTCTTGGACGCAGAGCCAGATATCAGCGTTGTGGCTGAGTGCGCAACGGGCGTGGAGGTTGCGGGGCTCGTCGCCAAGCATGGCGTCGACGTTGCGCTACTTGATATCGAAATGCCCGGTAAAAGCGGTCTTGATGCGGCCGCTGAGCTTGAGGGCACGGGTTGCCGCAGCCTGATTGTCACGACCTTTGGGCGCAGTGGCTACGTCAAACGTGCTTTGGAAACGGGCGTAGCTGGCTTCGTAGTCAAGGACACCCCACCCGAACAACTTGCCGAAGCCATTAGGCGAGTGCACGCCGGTCTAAAGGTCATTGACCCTGCACTGGCCCAAGAGACAATTTTCACGCCCGACAATCCACTAACCGCACGCGAAAAGGAGGTCACACGTCATGTCTTGGAGGGCAGCGACACCCGCCAGATTGCCGGGCAACTTCACCTGAGCACTGGCACAGTGCGCAATATTGTCTCTTCCCTTATCGCCAAGACAGGAACTGGGAACCGCTTTGAGGCAGCAACTACGGCACATGCCCGGGGATGGATATAGAAAGGGGATCCCGCTGCGGCCCCTCTATTGCTTGGTTTCCTATTCTGGCCTTTTTAGCTCAAGGACATTGACCATGCCCTGAAGAACCACGTCCATCACCTTGGAAGCTAGGTTGAAGTAGAAATCAGCCGAGTGATAGCGCAGGGCTCCTACGGTACTCAACTGCGAGAGACCGTGGATGGAAGCCCACAGCGCCGCAATCTGGGTAAAGAGAATCCATGGCGATCGTGGCCCATTCGACTCAGAAATAGCATCGCGCACCAGATTCATGATGAAGGTAAAGGCCTTACCCATATCGAATGGCTGCTCAGTATCGCCGGACTCATCGAAAGAGACGGGGACAATCGAGCGGCTTGATACCTCAATGAGGGCGACAAAGCCGACGGGGTCTTCCAGCGCAAACTCCAAATATCCGAAGCCGGTTGCCTTAATATAAGCCAACCCGTGGGATCCTTCCGGCACGGCCTGGTTCTGGCGCATGATCGCTAGCGTATTAGCTTCATCCAAAGACTCTTCCAAAGAACGCAGCAGGTGAGAATTACCATCGAAAAGATGCTCCGCATCTGCCAAATCTACGCCTGCTCGTGCAGCAGCAGAGCCGAGATGCAAGCTAGGAAGACCATTATAGGCAATCTCTTCGGCCGCGCCACGGAAGATGGCTGCACGCTTTTCCTCAGCCGTAGTCTTTGGCATGTCCTTGGCTGCTGTAGTAAGCGGTTCCGCTGGCTCTCCAACGAGTGCTAGCGGTTCAAAGGGCGCAATCTTCCCGTCACGCAGGCTATCTTCCAGCCCAGAGAATAAAGTCTCAATGCAAGCATTGAAGGTCTGCTTCTTCGCCGTGGGCGAGAGGTGACGCATAATGCCGAACGTGGCCAAGTGGGTAATACCCTGCAGCTCAGACAGGAAAGTAAGGGCTTGGATCACTACCAAGCGGTGATCAAAATCGCCGCGTGCTGCAATGGCGGCTTCCCGCATGTGCTCAAGCATCCAGCGGAAGGTGGGCGGGAAGGCATCAAAGCTTTTCCCCTCCTCGATGCCTTCCTCAAAGTTGGGAAAGCTCGTTGCCGTCTCGCAGTTGTTATAGGCGGCGAAGTAAGTGGGGTTTTCAACAGCCCAGTTGAAGTAGACCTTGGCAGACTCGCGAAGTTTCTGAATCGCGGTCGCGTCACCCGGCAATTTATCGAGTGTTTCGAAAGACGCTACTCGGAGACGCTCATCCAAGAACCGGCTGGTCTGAATGTAAAGGTCGTGGTCATCTTCAAAGAAAGACTTAGCTTCATCGACTGGAACCGCGATCTTCTCCGCCACAGCACAAACCTTTAAGGCGTCGCGCCCACCCTTAGCTAGGATCCGGGCACCCTGCTCCAGCAACCGCTGCTTAGTTGAGCCCGCATGGGAAACGGTGCCTTCAAGATTGTTCACAAATATAATCCTAGCGATTTCATGCAAAATTGCTTGGGATACGTTCACTTTATAAGTTGAGTCACCCACGAAAAGGTGGGAGCGCCAATATAGACCTTTGCCAGCTTTATGCCGCTGGTCTTTATATAGCTTTGGCCCCCTACCCTTGCGGGCTGGGGGCCAAAATAGAAAGTAGGCATTCGCCCTTTAAGCGGGCGGAAGCTATTTACTCGTTACCGAGCTTGTCGTCAGCTGTGTCACGAGCCTTGTCGATCTGATCTGCCTTGTCCTCGCCCAGCTTGCCCTTAGCTGCGTCAGCTGCCTTGTCCAAGCCCTTGTCGCTGAGCTCTTCGCCCTTGTCGGAGTTCAGTGCGTCCTTTGCCTTATCGAAGATACCCATGTGGTTTTCCTTTCTTCTAGTTCTAGCTTTATCTAAAAGCTGCCGTGTCCGGCAACACACCCCAACGTACCGACACTTGGGCCAACATGCCACCGAAAAGTCTCTTTGGCCACTAGACCAAATTAGTTTTGCCACCCCGCAGCGCGATTGTTCTCAGGGGACATCCAGACACCCCCACAACCTATCGAGCGCCCAATAAGGGCTGCTGCTTTAGCCCTACCCTAGCGAAGTATAAGCAAAATCAGGGTGTACATTTTTGCTGCAGGCCAATTTTCCTCAGTCTTGCAAATGATAGCGTTAGACGGTATCGACGATTTACCAACAAAGGCTTCGCACCATGGCTTCAACTACCCCAGCGCCACCGTCCACTTCGGAAACGGCCACGGAATTCTTTGGCTTAGTATGGCCGGGCAAAGAGGCTGCCCGAGCAGCCGCCAGCGCGCCGCTGACGCAACGTTTCACGCGTGATATTGCGCTCAGCACAGCCTGCGACACGGACAACGCGATTATTGCGGCAGATAATCTTCCGGTTCTGCAAGGGCTCGCCAACCGCGGGGAACTCTTTGACGTCATCTATATCGACCCGCCTTATAATACCGGCAAAGACTTCGTCTACCGCGATAACTATCGTTTGCGCCGCCAGATGCGTTCTGGAAGCTATGCAGAATGGCACTCGCAATGGCTGTCGATGATGCTTCCCCGACTCATCTTGGCCCGAGACGTACTTTCCGCACAAGGTTTCATTTTTGTCTCCATTGGAGAAGACGAAGTGGCCAATACGCGCAAGGTACTCGATGAAGTTTTTGGAGAGGAGTGCTTTGGCGGCCAATTGATTTGGAAGAAGGCAGGAACCGGCAAGAATGATTCTAAGTACGCAGTGGTAGAGCACGAATATATTCTGTGCTATGCCCGTACTCCCGATAATCCTGGATTCAATGTCGATCTCCAAGGCCATACTTCCACCAAATACAACCATGAGGACGACAAAGGGAAGTACTCCTTGGTGCGCTTGGACTCTAAGACCCTTGGGTACCTTCCCTCCCTCGACTTCCCTATCTCTGGGCCCGACGGAAAGGAATATTGGCCGGACCAGCCGGTGGGAAAAGAAAAAGTCGCCCGTTGGCGCTGGGGCCGGGAAAAGGTTGAACAGCGCTTCGATGAGCTCGTCTTCCGGCGAGGTTTTGTCTATACCAAGAACTATCAAAAGGTGGGAGCGCGCCCACGCTCTATCTTGGACGGGGAGCGCTTTGGGGTGACCCGCACTGGCCGGCGCGATGCTGAAGACGTCATGGGGCTAGAGGGCGTTTTCGAGTTTCCCAAACCGGTGCGCTTAATTAAGCACCTCATTTCCATTGCGGGTGGAAAGGATGCGCGCGTCCTTGACTTTTTTGCGGGCTCCGGCACCACTGCACAGGCGGTAGTGGAACTCAATAACGACGATGGGGGCGCTCGGTCTTTTCACCTTGTGCAAATTCCAGAGCCAACCTCCCCGCGTAGCGCCGCTCATCGCGCGGGCTTTTCTACCATTGCAGATATTTGCATTGAAAGGGTGCGCAAGGTTCCAGGCGCATCCTTTCAGGTCTATAGACAAGACTAAGTCTGTGCGGTACCAGACGGGCGACCGGGAATGCCGAAGAAGTCTAGGACGCGATCGGTAGCGAAGAATTTACCTACTTCATTGTGCGCATCTGCTGTACCACCAGGCCATACGTGTGAGCCTCCGGCGATACGGATATGTTCAAGCGGTGCGGTACAGCCGCTCCACTTCATATCGAGTGCATTGTTGACTAAACGGGTCGTATCGACCTTGGTAGAGCAACCATTTCGTTTACGGTCTTGTTCCAGCACGGATTCCACGGAGTAGTACTTGGTCTTATGGCGCGTTCCACCGTAGTAACCCACCACGGGGTCCACGGTGCCGTGAATATCCAATCGCCCCACGGGCGAATGAGCACAGTCTTTAAGAATATCTTTGTAGTAGGCGGCGGAAACTGTAGCCACAGACTTAAAAACATCGGGCATCTGACAGGCCAGGTAGGCGGCAAACCCGCCGCCGTTTGACATGCCGGTGGCAAAGATTCGGGAGTCATCTACCCGGTACGTTGCTCGAACGGCATCAATGATGTCGCGAACAAATTTTTTGTCTTCTGCTGTTGACGTCTTGGCATAGGGAGCAGGGCTCCATGCCTTCTTTTTGCCTTCCGCGAAAACGGTGATGGCATCAGCGGCATCGAGGCGGGAATAGCCGCGGAGATTTTCGGCAGATTGTCCCCAGCCTGGAAAGGCCAGGACGATGGGCCACTTTTTATCCCCCGTGTAGTCCTTGGGCACGCTGAGGATGAAGGAACGACCCGATGGCAGATTAACGGTGGTATAGCTTCCTGGCTCGGGTCCGCTCAGCGGTGCAGAGGTTGGAATCCCTAGGTTTTTCGTCTCAGTTGGGACTGCTTGGGGCGCGGAGTCGGGCGAATCGGCCGAACATGATGCGCCGGCAACCGCAAGGAAACTCACTGCTACCGCACCAACCAGGGCCCGTAGCGACCTCGCGTTCATCTTTGTCGTCCCTTCTGCCATGCGGTCCATAGTTGCTTATAGCGGCCACCATAATCTAACAGTTCGTGGTGACTGCCTTGCTCCACCACCCGTCCGTTATCCATCACGGCGATGCTATCGGCTCGTGCGGCCTGGTCTAATCGGTGCGCCACTACCAGTGATGTTCGCCCACGGGTGACCTCTGATGCGGCTTCTTCCAGAGCTCCTGCCCCCACCGATCCGGCCTCTGCGGTGGCCTCATCCATGAGGACGATCTTGGGATCTAAAAGCAATATTCGCGCCAGCGCAAGCTGCTGCGCTGCTACTGGGTCAAGGTGGATTCCCTGAGCGCCAATGACCGTATCTAGGCCCTCCTCTAACTGCGCATACCACTGTGCGCCGACGCGCTGCAGTGCATCTTCCATTTGCGCATCCGAGGCTTGCGGGGCGGCCAAGGACAAATCTTCGCGCAGGGTTCCTGAAAATACGTGGACCTCTTGGGAAATCATCGCTAAACGCGCCACCCGTTCGGAATCAGAAAGGGCCGATACCTCTACTCCATCCACCACGACTGTTCCGGTAGCCGGGACTCGCAGTCCGGCTAGAAGAGCAGCGACCGTGGTCTTTCCCGCACCAGAGGCTCCCACTAAAGCTACGGTATGTCCAGCGGGAAGCTTAAGGTTTACGTCTTGCACAGCCCAGCCTCCGTCATCGTAGCGAAAGCTCACTTCTTTTAATTCGGCAACTCCACCTGGGGTCGGGGCGCCGAAGTCTGGCACCGCCCGTGGCGGGTCCATAACCACCCCAACTATCCGCGACAGGGAGGCATAGCCGGATTGAACGGTATCGATGACTCGCATCAATCCCATGAGCGGCCCGCGCAAGCGAATAAGAAGGAGCATGGCCGCGGTAACGGCGCCAACGGTGAGCGCCCCAGCCTGCACCACCCAAAAGCTAACGACCAGACCGCAGACCAGCATGACTAGCTCAATGACCGTCATCCATAGCTGCAGGACCATCATTGTCCTTCGCGCAGCGTAGCCCTTGTCCACCACCTGTGCGGAGGCACGTTCAATACCGGCATGCATCTGGTCTTCCATGCCAAAGGCGCGCACGGTCTCTCGCCCTCGAATTGCCTCCAGGAGCCTGCGTGCCCGTTCCGCCATGGCAGCGCGTTCGTCGGTATAGCGCTGTGGAGCGCGCTGCAGGTACTGGCGCGCAGCAATGAAATATAACGGCGTAACTGCGCCTACTACCAGTAGGTATTGCCAGTTGAGGCTGACTAGTGCCACCCCGGTGGTTGCGATGGCGAAGGCAGATTTCGCCAGCACGGGGACGGTCTCGGTTACGGCAGCCGATAGTTCTGCTACATCATCGGTAGAGCGAGAGACCAAATCCCCAGTGCCGGCTTCCTCCACCCGGTGGGTAGGCAGGCGAAGAGCGGTAGAGACCATATCTTCCCGCAAAGCGGAGATCACTCTTTCGCTCAGGCGTGAAAGGACATAGAACCCCGCTGCAGAAAACAGTGCGGAGACCGCGGCCACCAGCACCAGCGAGATGCCGATGGGCACAATGGCGCCCTGAGTAATGACAGCATCAACGATCTTTCCCAATAAGATGGGGATCGCTACATTGCTACCGGCGCCTGCGGTAAGCAAGGCTAAGGCCGCTGCGGCTTGGGGGCGGGCACCGGGGACGTCGGAAAGCTGGCGGCCCACTTCCTTACGCACTTGGGGCCAGGAGGCCGTAGGAAACCGCATCATAGCTCCGCCCCCACTGCTGCCCACGCCGGCGAGGTGGTGAAGACAAGCGTGGGCTTAGGCCCGCGGTGATACGCCACCCGCTGGGCAATTTCCTGCTCGGTCACCGAATCCACCGCGGTAGTTGGATCGGCCAAAATTAAGATCTCTGCGTCGGCAGCAAGGGCTCGTGCCAGCGCCACGCGCTGTTGCTGTCCACCAGAAAGGTTTCGGCCGCCCTCTCCCACCTCGCGATCCAACCCGCCCGGGATATCTTCCCCTGCAGCCACGTAGAGGGCTCGTTGTGCACTCGCGCTATCCGGATGAATATTGTCCCGCACGGTTCCCTCGAAAAGCATAGTTTCGTGTGGAACAACCAAGAATCGCTCGCGCGGCAAGAAGACGAGATCCTCTGGAACAGGTTCGGGTACCACGTTGACCCCAGGAGCGAGGGCTGGAACCTGCGGTTCGCTCTTTTCCACCCCGGGGGCGGCAAGGAGGGCGGTAATGCGCTCAGCGCTTGCCTGTGCGGCCGCCCACCGCGAGGCGATATTTCGGCCCAGCATCGTCATCGGGGTGATAATGAACTGCGTAAGGCCGATGACCGTAATGAGTTCACCTACGCTAATCATGGAACGCATGGCCATCGCCCCTGCGCCAATGCCCACTGCAATGACGTAAACCGAGCCCAAAATCTCCGTAGTCGCATTAAGGCGCGCTTGGGCACCATTGGCTTCTACCGTCTGCACATAGGCGGCACCAGACACCGCGGAATAACGCCTACTCACTGTGGCTACAGCGCCCAGGCCCTTAAGGATCCGCAGGCCTTGGACCACATCGGTGGCCATGGAGCTGGCCTTCGCCAACGCCGCTTGGCGGATTCCGGAACGCGTACGCAGAGGCTTTGCCGCGCGCACTGAGCCCCACACCATGAGCGGACCGCCGCACAAAATGGCGATGCCTAAAGGCAGGTTAATACGGCTAGCCATGATCGCCACATACACAATGGCGGTGATCTCAGCGACGGGAAAGACCGTCATCATGACGGCATTCTGCACGCGCCGTGCGTCTGTGGAGGCGATGGCTAGTAGCTCGCCGGCGGTGCGAGGCCTGCCTGCAAGGCCCCGCGGGTCCTGAATCCTATCCGTGATGGCCATGCGAACATCGTGCCCAATTACTAGCATGGCTCGCGCGTTGAGGCCGCGTCCAAACCATGCGGCCAAAGCATTAAGGCAAAATGCGACCACTAAAACGGCCAGCCACAAGCCTAGTCGGTCAACGGATCCTTTCGAGACAGCTTCATCAATGGCATGTCCCACTATCACTGGAGTCGATCCGTTAAGCAGAAAAGAGACAGCCATGCAGAGTGCGGCCGGCACAGTGAGGGATGGACGAGAAAAGACAGTCTTTAGCAGCCACCTGGGATCTGATGGTGCAGGAAGTGTCCTCATAGGAAGCCATTCTAATTCGCGGTAGGTTAGATGGGCTATGTCGACTCGCCGCCCCGATCCCAGCCACTTCCCTAGCTACCGCAGGGCCTCCACCAGACAAGGCCCCGGCTTCCGCAATGCCGCGCAACGCACCGCTTCCGCCCAGGCCTTCCGCCGCGGCGCGAGCACCTATCACGATGTGCGCCCCGGCTATCCGGACGAGGTTTCTGCCCTTATTGCTGACGCCCATACCGTTGCCGATATCGGCGCCGGTACTGGAAAACTCACCGAGTCCCTACCCAATGCTCGGGTTTTTGCGCTCGACCCCTCCGCCGATATGGCTGGAATTCTCGCTTCCCACCTCCGCCTGCCAGTCCTTCGTGCTACGGCCGAAAACACCGCGCTTGCCGACGCCTCCTTAGACGCCGCCTGCCTCGCCCAAACCTGGCACTGGGTCGACGTGCCAGCCGCCTGTGCAGAGCTTGACCGCGTCCTCGCGCCGGGCGGGAAGATTCTCTTGGTGTGGAATACGCTCGACGTCAACGCGGACCCCTGGATCCTGCGGCTGTCTCGCATCATGCACTCCGGCGATGTACATAAGCCAGGCTTTTACCCGGACTATACGGCGCCGTGGTCTTTGGACCGCGAGCTGCGCTTGACCTGGGAGAACGAATTAACTCCCGAACAGCTTCACCAGCTGATGCACACCCGATCCTATTGGCTGCGCAATGGCGAAGACATCCATGAACGTATGACCCACAACCTGGATTGGTACCTCTACGAGCACATGGGATTTAAGCCGGGGCAAAAACTACGCATCCCGTACCGCACGGATGCCTTCGTGCTGGTACGGGATTCGGATTAGAGCAGGACCTGCGCCAGTAGCGAGCCCACCACGCAGGAGGTGAACACCGAGATGGCGCCAGGGACAAGGAAGGAGTGGTTGATGACGAACTTGCCAATGTGGGTAGTGCCCGTGCGGTCGAAGCCGATGCAGGCTAGGTCCGAAGGGTAGGTTGGCAAAATGAAGTAGCCGTACGCTGCGCCGTAGAAACCAACGATAATGGCGGGATCGATGCCGAGCTGCAGGCCGATCGGAGCGATGGCAACCAGGGCGGCGGCCTGGGAGTTAACCAGCTTGGACACGATGACCAGCACCACGGCGTAGGCCCACGGGGCGGCCTCCACCACGGACCCGAGGTTGGACTCCAGGGCATCGATATGGGCTTCGAAGAAGGTATCTGCCATCCATGCCACACCAAAGACGGAGAATACTGCGGTCATACCGGCCTTAAAGACTGGCGTGGCCGCGATCTTCTTCGGGTCTGGCTTGCAGGTGAGCAGGATGATTGCGCCGGCAACAAGCATGACCATTTGGATAACCAGGTTCATCGAAAGCGGGCTCAACTCGCCATCCTCACCCGGGACGAGGGGGCGCAGGAATTCGAACGCACCTAGCGCCACCACGCTGGCGATAGCCACGAGGAAGATAACCACCGCACGCTTTGCTTCTGGCGAAAATTCTTCATCCATCAGCGATCCGGTGGATTGGTGAATGCTTTCTGCAAACTCCGGATCCTTCATTCGCTCCTGGAATGCCGGGTCCTCGTCCAAGTCCTTGCCGCGGCGCAGCGACCACAGCGAGGCAAGAATGACACCGGCAAGCGAGGCGGGCATAGCCACCATGAGGATCTGCGGAATGGAATAGGCGTGGTCGATAGCACCGGCATTTTCCGCGATGATGGACGCTAGGGATACGGTGGCCACAGATACTGGCGAGGCCGTAATACCCATCTGAGCCGACGTCGATGCCACGGCCATGGGGCGCTCTGGGCGGATGCCCTTCTTCAGGGCAATATCCTCGATGATCGGAAACATCGTGTACACGACGTGACCCGTACCGCAAAGAACCGTCAGGAACCAAGTAGTCAGCGGCGCGAGGATGGTAATGCGCTCTGGGTGGGCGCGGAGAAACTTCTCGGCAAATTGCATCATCACTTCGAGGCCGCGCGCCTGCTGCAAGGTGGCGGCGCAGCCGATGACCGCAATGATGGTCAGCATCACGGACACCGGCGGCTCACCCGGGGCGAGGCCGAAGACAAAGACCATGAGCATCAATCCGATGCCGGAAATAAGACCAAGTCCGATGCCACCATAACGAGTGCCCAGAAGCAGGGCACTGAGGATGATGATGACCTGAAGCACGATGGCCAGAATTGAATCTGGCGCAATTACGCTGGCTAGCATGCTGAGCCTTCCATCACGAGAGAATTATTAACTGGTTATATCCTATCCAGACCCACATGAACGGACATAAACGGAAAGGCGAGCGAATTCTCACACCGTGTCTCGGTGCAATAATCGCTCGCCTGAATGCTATAATCCCAGCGTAACGGGCATACTGCTAGCGCTTCTTGCCGCGCTTTTCCCTCACTCGCACTGCGATGCGGATAGGCGTTCCGTGGAAACCGAACCGCTCGCGGAACTTGCGCTCGAGGTAGCGGCGATACGCCGCGTCCAAGAAGCCCGTCGTAAACAAGACGATGGTCGGCGGCTGCGTCGAGGCCTGCGTGGCGAACAATACGCGCGGCAGGCGGTTATTCTTCATCGGCGGCGGATTAGCCGCGATAGCCTCCCGCAACCAGTTATTCAGCTGGCCCGTGGACACACGCTGATCCCAGCTCTCCAGTGCCTCAATCATGGCCGGCTCCAGCTTCTGCAGCGCGCGGCCCGTTTCCGCAGAGATATTCACGCGCGTGACCCACGGCAAGTGGCTCAGCTGCTGATCAATCTCGCGGTCCAGGTAGTAACGGCGATCCTCCTCCATGAGGTCCCACTTATTGAACGCAATCACTAGAGCCTTGCCCGCCTCGAGCACCATATTGAGCACGCGCTGGTCTTGCTCGGAGATTTCCTCAGAGGCGTCGATAAGCATGATGCAGACCTCGGCAGCATCAATAACGCCGCGGGTACGCAAGGACGCATAGTACTCATGCCCCTGCGCGTTCTTTACCTTCTTGCGCAGGCCCGCGGTATCAATGAACTTCCACAGCTGCTCATCCAGCTGCACTAGAGAGTCAACCGGATCCACAGTGGTTCCCGCGACGTTGTCGACCACGGAGCGCTCCTCGCTGGTGAGCTTATTCAGCAGCGAGGACTTGCCCACGTTAGGCTTGCCCACCAATGCGACGCGGCGAGGTCCAGAGGTAATCGCGGTCTGTCGGGGCTCTTCAGGGAAGACCCGCAAAATCTCATCGAGCACGTCCGCACCGCCGCGGCCATGCTGGGCGGATACGGGCCATGGATCGCCCAAGCCCAAGGCATAAAATTCCGCCATATCCGCGTACTGATTATCGGAATCGAACTTATTCGATACCAAGATCACCGGCACAGGCGATTTCTGCAGGCGGCGAGCCATGACCTCATCCGTCTCCGTGATGCCCACCTTGGTGTCCACCACCATAACGATGACATCGGCGGTTTCCATGGCTACTTCTGCCTGGCGGGCAATCGCCGCATGGATACCCTTCACGTTGGGATCCCAGCCGCCGGTGTCCTGTACCAAAAAGCGCTGACCGTTCCAGTCCGCAACGTAGGAAATACGATCACGGGTAACGCCTGGGTGGTCCTCTACCACCGCTTCACGGCGGCCAAGGAAACGGTTAACCAAGGAGGACTTACCCACATTGGGGCGACCGACTACGGCCACCGTGCACAGGGCTTCTTCCGTGTGGTCATCGGACTCCACGCCAAAGGCACGGGAGAGTTCTTCCCACTCCTCTTCGCTCAGAGGCTCTTCCGCGTTCGAATCGTCGCCATAATCAGCCTCACCAAACTCCGAGTCATCGAAGTCATAGTCGAATTCCTCGGTATTGAAATCATCGGCGGCCCAACCAGGAGAGGCTTCTACCACCTCATCATCGAACTTACCGGCCGGGTAATGGAACTGAGTCTCCGACTCTTCCTGGGGATCGTGATTAGTCATTGGCAGACTCCTTTACCACGTTAATCAGAGCTTCCAGCACATCCTCTGGGCTCATATTGGAGGTATCGACTAGGGTTGCGTCTTCCGCTGGACGCAGTGGTGAGGTCTTGCGGGAAGAATCCGCCGCGTCTCGGCGCTGGACATCTGCGAGTACCGTTTCGTAATCCGAAGCGATGCCCGCCTTTTCATTCTGGGCTTGGCGGCGCTGCGCGCGGACCTCGGCAGAGGCGGTCATGAATGCCTTAGCGGGGGCGTCGGCAAGCACCACAGTGCCAATATCGCGCCCTTCTACAATCGCGCGGTGCGCTTCGCGGGCAAGCTTGCGCTGCAGCGCTACCAGATTCTCGCGCACCTCCGGAATGGCAGATACGGCGGAAACATTACGGGTGACTTCGTCTTCGCGAATAACGCGCGAGACGTCCTCGCCGCCGAGGAGAACCTCGGTGGAGTCTGGGTCATCGGATACTCCCAAGGGCAGATTGGCCGTAGCCGCAATAACCGCGGCGGTGTCAGCAGGGTCGACGCCTTCACGCAGCACAGCAAGCGTTGCCACTCGGTACATAGCACCAGTGTCGACGTACTTTGCATCCAGCTGCTTGGCCAGCGCACGGCACGTGGTCGACTTTCCAGTTCCAGATGGGCCATCCACGGCTAGGATGAGACCCTCATTCGGCATATTAGAAATCATTACATCTCCACCGCCTTGTACAGGCTAGTCAGCTCGCTGGAATTGAGGGCACGCAGGCCGCCAGGCTTCATATCGCCCAGCTGGACTGTATGCAGCTTGGTGCGCACCAAGCGCTGCACGGGGAAGCCCGCTTCCTTCAACATGCGGCGCACGATATGCTTGCGGCCTTCATGCAGCTCAAGACGCACCAAGGAATAACCCTGGTTGGTATCAACTACCTGTGCAAAGTCGGCCTTTGCCAGTCCGTCTTCCAGCTCGATGCCATCCTTGAGCTGGCGCACGAGCTTCCTATCGGCCTCACCCAATACGGTGGCGAGGTAGGTCTTGGTCACCTCGTACTTAGGGTGCATCAAGCGGTTGGCCAACTCGCCATCATTGGTGAGGATGAGCAGGCCTTCAGTGTCGGCATCGAGGCGGCCGACGTGGAAGAGTCGTTGGCCAGCTGCGACCTTTTCTGACACCACGTCACCCACGCACGGGCGCCCCAGATCATCAGACATGGTGGACTGCATGCCGCGCGGCTTATTGAGCACGAAATATTCGTGCTCCTCATTGACGTTGACGCGCACGCCGTCTACTCGGATGACGTCAACGGAGGGGTTTACCTTGACGCCTTGCTTGGCAATGATCTTGCCGTTGACCTCAACTCGGCCGGCATCGATGAGGATTTCTGCGTGGCGACGGGAAGCGACGCCCGCCTTGGCGAGCACCTTTTGGAGGCGCTCTCCCTTGGGCTTGTCTTCATCGACCAGCCAATCGGCGCCCAATTCGCGGGCTACGGATTCTGCGGTAGCCTTCTGCTTTTTCTTTGACACATGCTGGTGACGGGCCGGCTTGGCATTGGAGACAATGATGTCACTGTCTCGCTGCTTCTTATCCGGTGTGCCGTCACGGCGAGCGGGAGGAGTCACGTACGTGTCCTTTTCTCTCGAAGATATGAAATTACCTGGGCAATCCTACCCCACGCTAGTACTCTTCGTCGATCGCCTCGACGTCAGGCAACAGCGGTGCCAAGTCAGGCAGGCGCTCCAAAGAATCGATCCCCAATAACTCGAGAAACAATTCCGTTGTCTCGTACCGGTGTGCGGCGCCCTCAAAATCATCCTGCGGCAGCTCCCGGACCAATCCGCGCAGGTTAAGGGTCCGCATTACGCCATCGACATTGACGCCGCGAACCGCCGCCACCTGCTGGCGAGTGACGGGCTGACGGTAGGCCACCACCGCCAAAGTCTCCAGGGCAGCACGGGAGAGTTTGGTTTGGGCGCCATCCAAGAGAAATTCTTCTACCGCACCGGCATTTTCGGTGCGCGTATAAAAGCGCCACCCCTCTTGGGTCTCGCGCAGGTCGATACCAGAACCGCGATTATCTAGCTCCCGCTGAATGCTGCGTAAGCAATCACTAACAACGTCCCTTTCCGCCCCCAGCGCACGCGCCAATAGCTCCACAGAGGCTGGGGAGTCGAGCACGAGCAATATGGACTCAAGACGGGAACGCAGCTGCGAGATGAGGGGAAGATCCATAGCCTCCGAGTTTACTGGAGAAGAAAAAATCGCTGAAAATTCTTCAAATCACTTTCGCTCGCGACTGTGACTCGGCTAACATATTGTCATGGAAACTATCACTCGCACCGACAGACTCATCCTCATCCCGCTATCCGCCGCTAATACCGAAGAGACCCACAAGGTCTACAGCGACGGACGTATCTGGAGCCACCGCCCGAACGGGCGCTTTGCTGACATCCGCACCACGCGCGCACTCGCACAAGCATCCTCCCAGTCGTGGGATGCCCACCACTTCGGTCCTTGGGCCGCGTATATGCGCCACAATCCTTCGGAATTCGTCGGCGTCGGCGGTGCCATCTTCGTCGAAGAAGGAAACTTCTGGGACATCAAATACCGCCTGCGCCCCGCCCACTGGGGTGCAGGTTTTGCCACCGAGATCACCTCTGAGGCAGTGAAGAGCATCCGCCAGGTGGACCCCAACTCCCCCATTACCGCCCGCGTGACCACAAATCACCCGGCGGCCATCCGGGTCATCGAAAAGCAAGGGCTCCAACAAGTATGGTAAGGGCGCCGCATAGGCACCGAGGACAACCCCGAGGAACCAGACGTACGCGTCTACTCCGACCGCGAGCTCTCCCCCGATACACTGGATTTCATCCAGCAGCGGCCTTAGTCCCAGTTCGCTGCGGCAACTACCGCTGGGTCAACATCCAAGCCTGTCCACGATAGGTCCAGCTGACCCAGCGCTTCTTCTTGTTGTGCATCAACCGCCTTGGCTTTGTACAACTCCAACAGGGCCAAGAAACGGCCTACCACCTGCATAGAAACCGTACAGTCGCGGGTTAGCGCACCAAAGCTGGTCCATTGGCCCGCACCGAGTAGCTTGAGTGTTTCCAAAATCTTGCCGGCCTGCTCCGGTACAGATACTGCTACGGAGTGCACGTGACCGGTTGCTACCTCCTCCGGTGGCTTGGGGCGGAACACGCCGGCCGCTAGCTCGGCAAAGCTGGCCGGCGTATGGCCGAGCGAAACTGGAGGCAAAAGCTCGGCGAACTTCTCCTCGATGGAAACCGCACGCGGATAGCTGCGCTGTGCCTCGCGCTGCCACACGGCGAATTGGTCCGCTGCTTGCTTATAAGCCTTGTACTGCAACAGGCGGGCAAAAAGGAGGTCGCGCGACTCCAGCAGTTCCAAGTCTTCAATATCGTCGACATCACCGCGCGGCAGAAGCCGCGCCGCCTTCAAATCCAAGAGCGTAGCTGCCACCAATAAAAAATCAGTGGTCTCATCCAGATCAGCGGACTCTCCCAGCTGGCGCGTATACGCCACGAATTCGTCCGTTACTTCTGACAGCGCAACGTCAGTCACGTCCATCTTCTTGGACTGAATAAGCTGCAAAAGCAGGTCAAAAGGGCCCTCAAAATTCCGCAGTGCAATGCGAAAGCCCGTAATCTCCGGCTGGGTCACGATACCTTAAACGGTCGAGCGCTCAATGACTTCTTTGGCCAGGTCCCGATACTGCTGTGTGGCCGGGGAGCTTGGCGCCCAGGTAGTAATCGGCTCGCCGGCCACCGAAGTCTCTGGGAACCGAACGGTCCGGGTAATGACTGTGTCAAAGACCTTATCGCCAAAGTAATCCACCACCCGGGACATAACTTCCCGGGCGTGCTTGGTCCGGCGATCAAACATGGTCACTAGGATTCCCATGACCTCAAGGTCAAAGTTAATGCGATCAGAAACCTTTTCCACGGTATCGGTCAACAGCGCCAAACCGCGCAGGGAGAAGAACTCGCACTCCATAGGGATGATCACACCCTGTGAGCAAGCAAGGGCATTGACGGTAAGCAGGCCCAAGGAGGGCTGGCAGTCAATAATGATGAAATCATAATCGCGGCGCACCGGACGCAGGGCGCGGGCAAGGGTGTGCTCGCGACCGACCTCATTGACCATCTGAATTTCCGCGGCGGAAAGGTCGATATTCGCCGGCACCAGATCCAAGCCCGATACCCCGGTGTGCTGGATAGCCGAATGAATAGAGGTGTGGCTATCGAGCATCACGTCATAGATGGTGTCCTCGATATCGTCATGCGTGAGCCCAAGCCCCGCCGAAAGCGCGCCCTGGGGGTCAAGGTCAACCAAGAGGACTTTACGGCCATACTCGGCCAAGCAGGCGCCCATATTGATGGTTGAGGTGGTTTTGCCTACGCCACCCTTTTGGTTACACATCGAAATGATGGTGGCCGGCCCATGCTTTTCCAAGGGTGCGGGTTCCGGTAGCTCACGGATAGGACGACCGGTCAGCCCCACCTCTACGTCAGAGGCAGAAAATAGACCCTCTTCGCTCACAGTCACACCTGCTTCCTTGACGCCAAGTTCCGGACCATGACACTTGGCTTAGGGTTGATTACAACGTTGTCATTAAAGCGTACCCGTTACAGGTTAAAAGTACCGAGACTTAGCCTATATCAAGCGTTTAGCGTTGACTAGAACGGCGTTTGAGAATTGCCACCAAAGCTATGAGTGCGATGAGTACCGCCGCGGCTGCCCCTCCAATAATCCAGCCCAAATGTGAGCCGCCGTCTTCTTCGGGGTCCTTTTGCTGGCGCTCATCGAGGTTTTCCGCGGCGGATTGATAGTTAGGGTCCTGCAGCGTGACGATGAGTGCGGCCCCAGAACCGTCATTGCGTAGCAACTGCATAATAAAGGGATTATCAGGCGCCTCGCCCTCCGGATAGGTCAGCGTGAGGGTTCGAGAAGAGGCGTCCACGTCACGCTCTACGCCTTGGATAATATTGCCCTCGCCATCGAGGTAGCGCAGCGTGACGTCATTTTCTTGCGTGTCCTTGAACTGCTGGTAGAGGTCATAGGCCTGCTTGAGGCCCATCTTTGCGGTAATAGTATTGCCTTCGATTTTGGATTCGAGGTTTACGTATTCCGCACCGTCAAGGTTGGCTTCCCCAGCAGGCTTGCGCTCCGGCTTTTTGCCTGGAACAACAGGCAAGTTGCTATCTTCTTTCGCCGGCACGGGCCTGTCATCTCCGCCCTCGGCATCGTTTCCGGCTGGCGCCTTGTCGCCTTGAGCCGGCTTATCAGAGCCCGGATCCGGCGCTGGCGCTGGGTTCGGGCCGCCTTCCGCGCCGTCAATTTCTTCCTGAATGTCCTCCTGTGCGACCGACCCATCGGCTACCAGCGTCAGGGTTGCATTCATGCCTTGGGCGGAGACAGGAACCGAGATTTGGCCGCCATCTGCCGGGGCGGTGATGGTAGCGGAGGTACCTGAGGCAGACACGTTCCACCCATCGCCGGAGTAGTTGGCTTCGGCCGGCACGGGCAGGCTTACAGTCGTGGTCTGGCCGGCAGGAACCGAAATGGGAGCGGCAATGGCAGCCTCTACTTCCGGAGGCAGCTGGGCGTGTGCCACCGCTGGGAAAATCAATGCGGTAGATAGCACCGCACCAGCTACACGAGTTGAAAACATATAGGTCCTTTCTTAGGCACGGGGGTGCGCAGTGCGCCAGACCTCGCGCAAGGAATCGGCAGTGACGTGAGTATATATTTGCGTTGTCGTCACCGAAGAATGTCCCAGTAATTCTTGCACGGTGCGCACATCTGCGCCGCCTTCAAGCAGGTGCGTCGCAAAAGAATGCCGCAAGGTGTGCGGAGAAATGGACTTTCCCAATTGGGCCCGCTGCGCTGCAGTCTTCAACACAGTCCACGCACTTTGACGCGATAGAGCCCCACCGCGGGTATTGAGAAACAGCGCCGGCGTCTTACCTTTGCTCAGCGCCGGTCGCGCCCGCACCAAGTAGGCATCGAGAGCCTGGCGGGCATGCGAGCCCACTGGCACAATCCGTTCTTTGTCTCCCTTGCCCCGCAGGCGTATTACCTCCTGCGCGGAGGACACGTCATCAACGTTTAGGGAGATAGTTTCTGAGATTCGCGCACCGGTGCCATAGAGCATCTCCAGCAGGGCACGGTCGCGCACATCTACTGGGGTCTCAGTAGGAGTCGCTTCAATGAGGGCGGTGACCTCGTCTACCGATAATGTCTCCGGCAAATGCTGCCCGGTTGGCGGAGGGGTTACCCCAACCGCAACATCGACGTCCACTACGCCTTCTGACACGGCAAATTTATGCAGCCCGCGAGCAACGATGAGCGCTCGGTTGGCTGAGGACACAGCCATGTGTGAGCGCAGGTCTTTAAGATAAGCCTCCACCATCGGTCGCGTCACCGACCGCAGATCCTCTACCCCGTTATCCCCCAGCCACGCAAGGTAGCGGCGGACATCGCGGCGATAGTTGCTCAAGGTATTGGCGGACACGCCGCGCTCGACTGCTAGATGATTAAGCCACGTCTGCGCTATGTTTTCGAGCGCACTCACAGCTGCTTTAGGTCCGCACCCGTGCGGCGGGAGCTCATTGAGGTAGGTCGAAGGTCGAACGGCTCCTCCACGCTGCGGGTCTGCTTGCCGCCGCGCAGCACAGCGTAGGCGGCCAAGATACCGCTGCAGGCAATGGAATTGACGATGTCACCGCGCAGCACCTTGTCGACGGCCTCGTCGAGGCCCACCCAGGCGACTTCCATATCGGCTTCTTCGTCACCGGTAGCCTCCATCCGGGGGACGTCGGAAAGCTCCGAGGCAAGGAATACGCGAACCGCCTCTTCGCAGAAACCCGGAGAGGTGACAAGGTCCGTCAGCACGGACCACGTCTGCGCGCTCAGGCCGGCCTCCTCCTGCAGTTCACGCTGGGCGCCGGTCAGCTCATCCTCACCGCGTACGTCGAGCAATCCCGCCGGCAGTTCCCACAGGCGCTTTCCCACGCTGTGGCGGTACTGATACACCATCGCAATACGCTCGTCTGAGTCCACTGCCACGACGGCCACAGCACCTAAGTGCTCGACTACTTCCCGGGAGGCAGAAACGCCGCCGGGCATGACTACCTCGTCGCGGCGGAGGGCAAGAATGGGAGCTTCGACAAGCAGCTGCGAATCAAGCACCTTGAAATCATGCGCCATGGGCTATTCCTTTCCCGGCAAGGCGGAGTCAGCAGTTTCGGTGGCGCCATAGTCGCCCTGGCCACCATCAAGTTGTTCCTGGGTGGCCAGAATGACCGCAATGCGCTCCACTGCCCGTTCGGTGCTATCGACCGTAGACAGCTCCGCGTCCTGATCCCGCACCTGGGCTAGCGCCTTATCATCCTGGGTCTGCTTGGTGCGCCCGCTCAACACCACGGACCCATTGACATCATCCAACCCGGTGGCAAATTCTGCCAGCGCGCTGGACGGGTAACCACGCAGGCCATTGCCAGAGACCACGATAATGGCCTGGGCAGGAACGATGGTCCCATCTTCGTAATCAATGAAACCCTCGTCGCGCAGCTTATGGAGCACGTCTGCACGCTCTTCCACTGAAGCCAAAGGCTTCGTGCTCTCAGGATCCATAGACAGCGCAGTGCCTAGCACCTCACCACCAAGGGCTCCGGCCGAATCCAAGTCCTTGATATCTGCCTTCTTGGGCGCAGTATCTTTCAAGATGGGAAGCAGCTTGTCCTTAGTTTCGGGGCGCAAGAAATCTTTGGTCAGCTTAATCTCGCCGGCCTCGGTGGCATCGGAAGACTTCAAGAGCTTCCGGATAGCGTCCACGTCGCCGCCATTGGCGTCATCGGTGGTCACAATGAGCACTGGGCGCTGCGACAAGGCTCCATCAACCATTTCCGCTCCAGAATCGGCCACGATCTTGTCGCTGGCGTCATTTTGGGTCTGCAGAATCTTATTGTCTTGGACCACCTTGCGGTGCTCCTCGCGGATCGGATCGTCGTCTGCCATGCTGGTGGTCAAGTTCGGCGCAATCACTAGAGCGCCTAAGGCTACGCCAACCGCGGCGCCGAAGCCCAAGCCTGCTACAAGCTCAGTCTTTGCCATGCCCTATGCGCCCCCAAAGAGGCTGGACCAGGTTTCGCTAAGGTTGCTAGCAAAGTCCTGGCTGCCGCCGAAGCCGACGATGAGGATGACCGCCGCAATGGCAACCAAGATGCCCAGCACTGCCCACAGCCAGCCGAGGTTGGAGGAAGGCGCACTGTAGAGATTGATTACCGCATCGGCGTCAACCACCTTGGTACCGGCCTTAAGGCGGGACAGCACGGCCGAGGGGTTGGTGCGGTCCGCAAAGATATCATCGAGGTCTACCCCGCCGCCGGCCTGCACAATAAGATCGGCGCCGTGGTAGTCCGCAAAGAGCAGGCCCAGGTCGGTACCTGAATGCGTTGCCGCGGGGAAGGTCATCGCACCAATGCCAAGGTCCTGGATGCGGTCGAGGCCTTCTACCTCCCCTTCTGGGTCCGCAGGAACGATTACGCGGGCGCCGCAACGCAGAGCTTCATCGCTCACGCTATTGGGATCCCCAATAATGAAATCTGGCTTATACCCTTGGGCCAGCAACGAATCTGCCGCTGCTCCCACAGCAATCAGCAGCGGCTCATACTCGCGAATAAAGTTGCGTAGCTGCTTGAGCTGTTCGCGGTGCCTATCGGTAGGCGAAAAGAGGACAACCTTGCGGCCGGCGATTTCGGAGCCGGAGGCGGGGACGCCGAGGCCGTCGATAAGCAGCGGGCCTTCCGAGTTAATAAAGTCAATGGAATTGCCAAAGAAGGATTCCATGTGGTCAATCAGCGCGCCCTGGGCCGTGGTGAAGTTCTTTTCTGCTCGCTCACGAGTTACCACGCGGCCGGTGCCGAGCGCCTTATCGCCGCTAAAGACGGTGCCGTCCTCCCCGATACGCGCCTTCTTGCCTTCTTTGAACTCGGAGACAAAGGACTGGCCAACGCGTTCAAGGAGGGTAATGTCGGCGTCAAGCAACATGTGCGGGCCATAATTAGGGACCGTGCCGGTAGAAAATTCCGCCACGTTAATGACGGCGGAGGGCTTAAGGTCTACGAGAGTTTGAGCCTCGTGGCGAGAGATATTAGCCGCATCAATTACGGCGACGTCGCCTTCACTAAATTTTTTCATCCCCTTAGCGCCTGGAGTGCAATCGCGCAGTGCACCAGACTGCTCGGGGTTACGGGAAAACAGAGCCATGGGCCTTATTGTGGCGTGATTATGGTTTCGAGTGGGTGAGGCGCGCGGAAGCTTCTTCCTGCGCGCGCTCAAAAAGCTCCTGCGCGTGCGCGCGGCCGGTCTCGGTATCGTCCAACCCTGCCAGCATGCGGGCTAATTCCTCCACGCGCTCCTCCTGCGAAAGCTCGGCCACGCCAGAGGTAAATTTCTCCTTCGATACATGCAGGTGCGCATCCGCGTACGCTGCGACCTGTGGCAGGTGCGTTACCACAATCACTTGGTTATGCACCGCCAAGCGCGCCAGGCGGCGGCCGATCTCTACCGCTGCGCGCCCGCCCACGCCGGCATCGACCTCATCGAAGACTAAGGTGGCACCGTCCTCGTCTGCCAGCACGACCTCCAAGGCCAGCATGACACGGGAGAGTTCGCCGCCCGAGGCAGCAGAGGCGATCGGCTTACCATTCAATTGCAGCTCAGCCGCGTCTGCGCCGGACTTTGAATATTTCGCCTGCGTGAGCTCGACCGTCAGAGTCGAATTCGGCATGGCTAAGCCGTGGAGCTCCTGCGTTACCTGCTCGCCCAGAGCCTTCGCCGCTTTCCGACGCCCCCTTGTCAGCTCCCCTGCCCGCTCAATCATCACCGATTCGGCGTCTTTGACCTGCTTTTTCAGCTCCTCCAGGGCTTCTGTGGAGGTATCCATGGACTCCAGTTTTGCCGCTGCCTCATTGCGCCAGGCGAGCACGCCATCAATATCCCCCGCGTACTTCCTAGTCAACGTGCGCAATTCCTGCTGCCGCTGGAGGGACTTTTCCAACAGGTGCGGATCCGCCGGAAGTCCGGCTAGATACCCACCGAGCTCGCCGGAGATATCGCCCAACTGCGTCGAGATCTCGCTGAGCCGTTCGCCCAAGGCCGCTAGTTCCTTATCGGTGGATCCCGCCAAGGCAGAAACCGCTCGGCCTAGCAATGCCGAGGCGGCCTCTTCCAGTTCCTCGGTACCATCGATGGAAGCCAATGCGATTTCCGCGGACTCGCGCAGCCCATCGACGTCCTGCAGCTTGCGAACCAGCTGCACCAGTTCCTCATCCTCGCCGGGTTCTGGGGCAATACCATCGATCTCATCGACGGCGAATTGCAGGCGGTCAACCTCCTGCGCCAACTCGCGGCGCTGCTCCGTACGCCGCTTATAGTCCTTGGCAAGGCTGCGCCACTCTTTGAAGGCTTCGGTATAGCGCTCCCGCACACGCGCCAATTTCGGATCCGCACGGTCTACCGCACCCAGTTGTTCCTCGGGCGCAAGTAAACGCAGCTGGTCATTTTGTCCGTGGACCGTTATAAGCTCGCGCGCGAACTCGCCCAGGGTTGCAGCCGGTACTGCACGGCCGCCTAAATAGGCCCGCGATCTTCCCGCTGCAGAGACCGTGCGTGAAACGATATACTCGCCATTTTCGTCGGGCTCTCCGCCTACCGAATCCACCAACTCACGGATCGAGTCCTTTGCGGAAGAAAAATGCCCCTCTACTGCGGCCTTTTTCGCGCCATCGCGCACCCGGGAGGCGTCCGCGCGACCACCGGCTAAGAGCCTTAAACCAGTAACCACCATGGTCTTACCCGCACCGGTTTCACCGGTAAGCACGGTAAGGCCCGCGGATAGTTCCGCAGAGCTCTGGCTAATAACACCCAGATCATTGATGGAAATATCGACGAGCATTACTTCTCCTTCGGCCCGCGCCACCCTTCTACGGGCAGGCGCAGCTTCGAGACTAAACGGTCAGTAAAAGGTTGGTCATCCAAGCGTACCCACCGCACCGGACGCTCGCCTCGCACTACTTCCACACGTGCCCCTGGAGGCATCGCAAATTCGCGGAAGCCATCTAATATCACGGTGGCTGGAGTCGTGCGCATCGTCGATTCGACGGCCACTAAAGAATTGGGAGATACAACCAATGGCTTGGTAAACAGCGCATGCGCATTATTCGGCACTACCAAAATTGCATCCAGAGAGGGCCACAACACCGGACCACCTGCGGAAAACGCATAGGCGGTGGATCCGGTGGGGGTGGAGATCAGCACCCCATCGCAGCCAAAGGACGACACCGGCCGGCGATCCACTTCCAAGATCGCATCTAGCACTCCAGATCGGTTTTGGTTTTCTACCGAAGCCTCGTTCAAAGCCCAGCTGCGGTTAAGAAGGGTTCCCTCCTCATCAAAGATGGACACATCAATGGTGAGGCGGTCTTCAACACGGTAGCGCTTTTCAATGACTCGCACCAAGGCCTGATCGAGGGATTCGACCTCCCACTCGGCCAGAAACCCCACGTGGCCTAGGTTAATGCCCAGTACCGGAATATCTACGGCACGCGCCATGTCGGCCGCACGGAGGAAGGTTCCATCGCCGCCTAAAACCAACACCAATTCGCACCCTGCGGCCGCATCTTCAGTGTGAGGTACGTGCTTTAATCCCGGCAGTACCTTTTCGTCCGCGCACACTCGAACAGTAATTCCTGCACTTTGTAGGAGTTCTGCTGCACGCGACGTGGCCTCCAAGTTCTGTTGCCGGTTGGCATGAGGCACCAACAGGATCTCACGTGTCATTGTGGGCCTTCCTCGACTGCGCGGTCAATCATTTCTTCCACTCTAGCCAGATCTGTTGGCTGACCGTCCTTTTTCAGCCACAGGAAGTACTCCACATTGCCGCTTGGCCCAGGCAGCGGGGATGCAACAGCCCCATGCATGCTAAGCCCCAGGGACAGCGCAAATTCAGCTACTTCCCTAGTAACTTCTTTACGCAACTCCGGCGAACGAACCACTCCACCGCTTCCAAGGCGCTCTTTGCCCACTTCAAATTGCGGCTTCACCATAGGCAACAACCAAGCGCCGTCCTTCAGACAATCCACAATGGCCGGCAATACTAAGCGGAGGGAAATGAAAGACAAGTCGCCTACCATGCCGTCGCAGGGGCCGTCGGTAAGCTCCAGCGTTAAATTCCGGATATTCGTACGGTCTAAAACGGTTACGCGATCATCGTTTTGCAGGCGCCATAGCAGCTGCCCATAGCCCACGTCGACAGACAGCACTTCCTGCGCACCGTGTACAAGGCACACGTCCGTAAAGCCACCGGTAGAAGCGCCGGCATCGAGGATGCGGCCGTTCATGTCGACGTCGAACGCCGCCAAGGCGCCCAAAAGCTTGTGAGCGCCACGTGAAGCCCACTTGTCTTCTTCGGCTTCCTCTACCTTGATGGAAACCTCGGGCTCTACAATCGACGCCGGCTTGTGCGCCTTGAAGCCACCAACCGTGACACGGCCGGACTTAATCATCTCCCGTGCCTGCTCACGTGACCGCGCAATCTTTCGGCGCACCAGCTCCGCATCTAACCTACGACGTTGAGGGGGCATTAATTCTCCTGCAATGCATCGCGCAACACATTGTGAGCGCGATCAAGCTGATCTACTTCAGCGGACAAATCCGCTGCGTCTTCTCCAAGGATCTCTGCTACTTCCGCATCGATCTCTGCCGGCTCCTTGACGGCTCGAAAGTCGTGCGGCTTTACCGCCATTGCGCAACAACCTTTTCCGCACGCTCGCTCCGCGGCTGAATATAGCGCGGCGGGGACGGCATGGCCCATGCAACTTCCAACACGGTGCGCAATGCCTGCACGGAGGTAGCCTTTTCGTCGCCGCCCTCGAGCAGAAGGTCATGCCCATCGCACCGCGCCGTAAATCCACCCTGTGCTCCGGGACGAGCCACGGAGACAGGAAGGGCCAGCTCGTGCATTCCTGCGCCAATGAAGTTAGGGCGTGCCTCCACGGGTGCTTCAATCAGCTCCAACTCACCAGAAACGCCGGTGAGCACATGGAAGGTATCCATTGCAGCAGAGTTACCACCTGCAATATCGGTATCCAGACGGTCGCCCACAGCAAGTGGCTTCTTCGCGCCGATTTGCTTTGCCGCAAAAGTAAACATGGCCGGCTCGGGCTTGCCAGCAGATACCGGCTCTACACCAGTGGCTGACTGGATGGCGGCAACCAGAGAACCATTACCCACAGCAAGACCTCTCTCAATTGGCAGGGAGGTATCGAGATTCGAAGCAAAGAACTTGGCCCCCTGGCGAATGGCCAAGGCACCTTCAGTCAAGTGTTCCCAGCCAACCGAGCGGTCAAAGCCTTGCACTACGGCAGCAGGCTTGTCATCGGCGCTGGAGACTACCTTGAAGCCCATGTCGCGGGCCAAGTCACGGAGGGAATCGGCACCGATGATAAGGAGCTTCGCCCCAGCTGGGACCTCCTCCGCCGCTAGTTGGAGGACCGCTTGCGCGGAGGTAACGATCTGTTCCGTACCCGCGGTAAGCCCGATGTCCGCCAGCATCTCCGCCACTGCCTGTGGGCTGCGCGAAGCATTGTTGGTCACATACACTGCCGGCACTCCGCAGGTGTTGATGACGTCCACCACGTTAGAAAGCGGGCGGCCGCCTTCCCACACGGTGCCATCGAGATCAAGAAGCAGAGCGTCGTGCTTGCTGAGAACCGTCACTACTTGCACTCCTCAAGGCGCTCGGCAGCATCGGTCCAGTCGCCTTCATCAATAGAAACTGCGTGCTCAAACCAGTCCCGTGCCTCTTCCTTCCGGCCTGCTTCGAGCAAAGCATTACCGTAGGCATAAGCAAGACGGCACGCGCTTACACCCCGGGCATCGCGGTCAGGATGTGCGCGCTGAATAGTGACAACCGCGGACTCAGCTTGCCCCATGTCTAGGCGAGCGCCGGCCACAACAATTGCCAGCTCAATCTTGGACTCTTCATCAAGTTCCGATGCTTCATCCGCACGGCCTAGCTCCAGGGCTTTTTCCGGACGACCGAGGCCTCGCTCGCAATCCGCCATTACTGCAAGCATTCCGGGGCCACCGGAAATGCGGCGCGCGGCACGCAGCTCAGCAAGCGCTTCCTTCCACTCGCCCGCACGATACGCAGCGATTCCGTTGACTTCACGGGCAATTGCGACGCGACCAGCGCGGTCTTTAGCGGCACGCGCATGCCGCAATGCGAGCTTAGGATCATCTTCCATCCAGGTCGCAGCCATGATCATATGCTTAGCGACGGCCTCGGAGTTCTCTTTCGATAGCGACTTCAGGTCCTGCAGCACCATCGGGTCCAGGTCGTTGACATCTACCTCTGCCGGGATGTCTGGGTCACTCATGCGACGGTTAATGCGTTCCTCACGGTAACCGGAGCGCTGCGGCGAAAAAGACTTCTTCTTACGGGAATCGCCCTTAAAGTCCCGGCCCTTATTATTGCGTGGCTTGCGGTCACGTCCGCCTCGCCCATTGTGATTGCGCTCCGACATTCAGCCCTACCCTTTCTTGGTTGGAACTAGCACAGAAATACCGGCCCTATTCTACAACCCGCAAACAAAAAGCCGGAATTTAGATCCGGACGCGCTGCCGCAGCGTTAGCCAAACGAAATTCATCAGATTAACCCAGACACACACCGTAAAGAAGCGGCTGAGACCACTCGGAACAAGCAGCGCGCCTAGAATACCGTAGACAACAAATAGCAGGCCCCACAGCGCTTGACGACGCACCGCCTTCCTCAATGCAGCCCGAACGAGAAGAATCACTGCGAGCAGAATCAAGACCGCACCAGTCGCAGCGTCCCACCAGCCCTCACTGCCACCTTCACGCCAAATAGACAAGAGCACAGAGCCCGGCAGCGCGGTGCCGATACCGAATAAGACCTTGGTTCCAGAAACATCTAGCGGTCTTTCAGAAGAAAAGTCAGACACCGCTAAATCTCCTTAAGCCGTTGCGAGAAATAATCACGGCCATCTTCTTGATTCTCAGCGAATTCCCTGAGCACGCCTGGCCAAGTCGGATACGCATCAATAAGGTTTTCTGCGACATTCAAAAGTGGTGAGAATGCAATCTCACCCCATCTAACCCCAATGCCTACCCGTTCCGAGTATGCTGTGCTGCTCAATGGGCCTAGAGCCCACTGGCTACCGGAAGCAGCATTCATCCATGTACCGCTGATAGCCAGTATTCGGGATTCCTTGTCTTCGTAGCTGTGCTTGGAGTTTAAAACGTCTAGCACCGCGTCGAACGGAAATTCTTTGGCACCCTGAGTGACTTGCTCTTCCTGCTCTGGCGAGAGTTCCGCGAGCATCGCAGGAATCGCAACCGCGTGAAACTCTTCCAGGCGTTTACCAAATTGCTGATGATAACCATCGAACCACATGCGCTTCCTCCCAAACCATCGAGGGAGTAAGTGTATCGCAGATGCAACGAGAAGGTTTGCTCTTCAGGACATCATTCGGAATAGCCCTCAACCTGGCTTCACAGGAAATCGCGGCAAAACGACGAATGAAGCCGTAGAAGACCTTGGCACTTTATAGTATGCGTTGTCTTCTACGGCTTCATTGTTTCTGTATTTTGTTGTGTTGTTTGGTGTCGGCGGTGACTTACTCTCCCACAACCTCCCGGTTGCAGTACCATCAGCGTGTGCAGGCTTAGCTTCCGGGTTCGGAATGGGACCGGGCGTTTCCCTGCAGCTATTGAC